>DATJCV010000396.1:0-3827 GCA_035497775.1 Burkholderiaceae bacterium
TGCCCGTGTGCGCGCGATCAGCCCGCTGGTGGAACTGTCATGTTGCTGCGAAGAGGCGCCGGCCCGCAATTCGGTCTCGATACTTCCGGCCAGCAGCTTGCCCAGTTCGACGCCCCATTGATCAAAACTGTTGATGCCCCACACCGTGCCCTGCACCAGGACCTTGTGCTCGTACAGGGCAATCAGCGCGCCCAGCGTGGCCGGCGTCAGCGCCTCCATCAGCAGCGTATTGCTGGGGCGGTTGCCGGGAAAGGCGCGGTGTGGCGCCAACTCGGCAATCTCGGCCGGCGCCATGCCCTGCGCCTGCATCTCGGCCTGTACCTGCTCGGCGCTCTTGCCGCGCATCAGTGCTTCCGACTGCGCGAAACAGTTGGCCAGCAAGGTCGCCTGATGCTCCTGAAAGCCCGGAGCCGGCCGCAGCGCCGCGATGAAATCCACCGGCGTGATGTCGCTGCCCTGATGCAGGAGCTGAAAATAGGCGTGCTGGCCATTGGTGCCGACATCGCCCCACAGCGCCGGGCAGCTGGCGACGCCGAGCGGCTGGCCATCCTGGGTCACGCGCTTGCCATTGCTTTCCATTTCCAGCTGTTGCAGATAGGCCGGGAAATATTGCAGATTCTGGTGATAGGGCGCGATCGATAATGAACTGCAGCCGATGAAATTGCGGTTCCAGATGCCCACCAGCGCCAGCAGCACCGGCATGTTGGCTGCCAGCGGCGCGTTTTGGAAATGTCGATCCATCGCGTGGGCGCCGGCCAGAAAGTGCGCGAAATACTCGGGTCCGATGGCCAGCACCACCGGCAAGCCGATCGCCGACCAGATCGAATAGCGGCCGCCGACCCAGTCCTGCAAGGGAAACGTGTTGTCCGGGTCAATCCCAAAGCTTTGCACCGCGGGCAGATTGCTGGAGGCCGCAACAAAATGGCGCGGCAAGTCGGCCGCGGTCGCGCTTTGCAAAAACCAGGCGCGCGCGCTGCGCGCGTTCATCATGGTTTCGAGCGTGGTGAAGGTCTTGGATGCAATCACGAACAGCGTGGTTGCCGGGCTGACTTGCGCCAGCGTCGCCGCCAGGTCGTGGGCATCGACGTTCGAGACGAAATGCAGCCTCAGGCGCGGATGTGCCAGCGGGCGTAGCGCCTGGCACACCATTTTCGGACCGAGGAAGGAGCCGCCGATGCCGATGTGCACGATGTCGGTGATCGGCCGGCCGCTATAGCCGAGCCAGGCGCCGTCGCGCACCCGCTTGGCGAAGGTATACAGGCGCTCCAGCACCGCATGGACTTCGGCGCTGATATCGCGTCTATCCAGCTGGATCCTGGCAGCGCGTGGCGCCCGCAGCGCCGTATGGAGTGCCGCGCGGTGCTCGGTAGTATTCACGCGCTGGCCGCCAAACATGGCGTCGCGCCGCGCCTCGACGCCGCGCGCGCGCGCCAGCGCCAGCAGTAGTGTCAGCGTCTGCGGCTCGATCCGGTTTTTTGAGTAATCCAGAAACAGGCCGGCTGCTTCCAGCGAGAAGCGCGCAAAGCGTTCGGGATCCTGCGCAAACAATTGCGCCATGTGCCAGTGACTGGCTTGGCTGGCGTGCCGCTGCAATGCCTGGAATTCGGCGCTGGCGGTCAGGTCGGAAGGCTGCAGATCCATGGGGGTCGGAGGGAAAACGAGATCGGATGAACTATACCCGATTTTTATGTAATTTTACTACAAAAAATGATTGCATATTCAAGTCATTCCCGGGGCGTTTTTGTTTCTTTCTGGTACGGAAATCAGTAGTGATCCGCCGCAATGTTCGAGCGAGTGCGATTCGACCCTGATCAAATGCGATTTCATGTAGTAAAATTTCAGCTTGGTTATTGACGAGGATCTGATCATGTCCGTACCAGTTCATCCGACCGTGGCTGGCGTTACCGCGCGCATCGTTCAGCGCAGCGCGCCGTACCGCGCCGCCTATCTGTCGCGGCTGGAAGCGGCGCGGCGGGCCGGCGTGCAGCGGGAATCGTTGTCATGCACCAACCTGGCGCACGGCTTTGCCGCTTTTCCTGCCAGCGATAAGCTCAAGTTGAAGCAAACCAAGAACGTCTCGGTCGCCATTGTTTCCGCCTACAACGACATGTTGTCGGCGCATCAGCCCTACGAGCGCTTTCCACCAATCATCCGCGAGGCGGTGCGTGCGGCCGGCGGTGTGGCGCAATTCGCCGGTGGCGTGCCGGCCATGTGCGACGGCATCACCCAAGGACAACTGGGCATGGAGCTGTCCCTGTTTTCGCGCGACACGATCGCCATGGCAACTGCGGTTGCCTTGTCGCACAACATGTTTGATGCCGCCTTGTTGCTCGGCATTTGCGACAAGATCGTACCGGGCTTGCTGATTGGAGCCTTGCATTTTGGCCATTTGCCCGCGATCTTCGTGCCGGCCGGGCCGATGACCAGCGGCCTGGCCAACAAGAAAAAAGCGGCGATCCGGCAACTGTATGCACAGGGAAAAATCGGCCGCGACGAATTGCTGGAATCCGAGGCACAGTCGTATCACGCACCGGGCACCTGCACCTTTTACGGCACCGCCAACAGCAATCAGATGCTGATGCAGGTGTTGGGGCTGCATCTGCCGGGTGCCGCCTTCATCAATCCCAATACGCCACTACGCGATGCGCTGACGGCCGCCGCCGCACGGCGCGCGGTCGAAATCACCGATCAGGGGCAAGGCTATATTCCAGTCGGGCGGGTGGTGGATGAAAAGGCGATCGTGAATGCGATCATCGCGCTGCTGACCACCGGCGGCTCGACCAATCACACGCTGCACCTGGTGGCGATCGCGCGCGCTGCCGGCATCGTCATCGACTGGGACGATTTCGACCGCCTGTCATCGGCGATTCCGCTGCTGGCACGCATCTATCCGAATGGCGAGGCGGACGTCAATCATTTTCACGCAGCCGGCGGCACCGGCTTCGTGATCCGCGAACTGCTGGATGCCGGCTTGCTGCACGACGACGTGACGACCATCCTGGGCCATGGCTTGCGCGCCCATTGCTGCGAGCCTTTCCTGCAGGATGGTGCGCTGGTCTGGAAAGACGCGCCCCGCGTCAGCGCTGACCATGAAGTGTTGCGCCCGGTAGAGGCGCCGTTTTCCGCCGATGGCGGCTTGCGCCTGCTGACTGGCAACCTGGGACGGGCGGTGATCAAGGTCTCGGCCGTGCAGCCGCAGCATCGGGTAGTGGAGGCGCCGGCCCTGTTGTTCGAATCGCAGGAAGAGTTCATGCTGGCCTACAAGGCAGGCCAGCTGGAGCGGGATTTTATTGCCGTGCTATGGCATCAGGGGCCGCGCGCCAATGGCATGCCCGAATTACACGCTCTGACGCCGGCACTGGGTAGCTTGCAGGACGCCGGTCACCAGGTGGCGCTGGTGACCGATGGCCGCATGTCGGGCGCCTCCGGCAAGGTGCCGGCGGCGATCCATGTCTCGCCTGAAGTGCTGGCTGGTGGGCCGCTGGGGAAAATCCGGCAGGGCGACTTGATCCGGCTCGACGCCAGTGCCGGCCTGCTGCAGGCGCTGGTGGCGGATGCCGAATGGCAGGCGCGCGGCGTCGAGCAGGCGGATCTGGCGGCCAACCGGGTCGGCATGGGGCGTGAATTATTCGCCACCTTTCGCGCCGCGGTCAGCGCAGCAGAAGAGGGCGCCGCCACCTTCGCGCTGCCACCGCCGCTGATGCCGCCGGTGCCGACCAACAATACGCATGACGTGCTGGACCAGGTGCCCGGCTCGGACGAAGACATCCTGGTCAAATAAGAGACCGGCTGCAATCAATCAAGAAGGCTGCCATGAAACTGCCACG
>DATJCV010000397.1:0-1866 GCA_035497775.1 Burkholderiaceae bacterium
CTTGCGCCTACGACCACCGAATTTTTTTCGAATGCGGCCTGGGCCCGGCTGCAGATGGCGAGCAGGCATTCCGCGTAGGGGAGGAAGCTCCGCCCTTGCGGGTTCAGCGTACTGCCGGCATTGCTGCGGTTGATCAAGGACACATTGAGCGATTGCTCCAGACGTTTGACATGTTGTGTGACCGCCGATTGTGACAAGCCGGTGTGCCTGGCGGCCTCGCGGAATCCGCCGTATTGCGCCACCGCCAGGAACGTCGCGACCCGCTCCAGATCGATCACGCAACACCCGTCCCGGATGCCGGACGATTGATTGCACCGCTTGGCCGTTGGCCGCGAAGCGCCTGGATGATGTTGCGCGCCGCCTCGCGCTCGATTTCGATCCGGACCTCCTTTACCGCCGAACCGAGATGCGGGGTGAAGAAGGTCTGTGCCGGGTTGTCCAGCAAGGCTTGCGGAATGCTGTCGGGCCGGTCGCTGCGCTGCCATTCTTCCATTTCAAACACGTCGGCGGCATAGCCGGACAAGTGCCCGCGCCGCAATGCATCGACCACCGCCTGCTCGTCCACCACCGAGCCACGGCAGGCGTTAATCAGATGGCTGCCCGGCTTCATCCGCTCGATCCTGGCGGCATCGAGAAGATGCAGGGTTTGCGGCGTCATCGGCAGCATCGGCACCACAAAATCACTCTGCTGCAGCAGCTCGTCCAGGCTGACGCGCCGCGCCCCCCACGCCTGTTCCTGCTCTGCAGCAAGCGCGACCTCGTCACAGTAGAGCAGTTTCATGTCGAAACCCGACAGGCGCTTGGCGATGGCACGGCCCACCGCGCCCATGCCGATGATTCCCAGTGTACGGCCGGTCAGTCCCATACCGTACAGCTCCGGTCGCCAACCGCGGAATTCGCCGTTGCGAATGCGGCGGTCGCCCTCCGGCAAGTGGCGCGTCAGGCCAAGCAGCAGTCCGATCGTCAGTTCGGCGGTTGGTATCGTCAGCAAATCGGGCACGATGCTGAACCACACGCCGCGCTGCGTGCAGGCGTCGACATCGAAGTTGTCGTAGCCCTTGAGTGCCGCACCGACGATTTTCAGCCTGGGGCAGGCGTCGAGAAAGCTGGAGTCGATACTGTCCGGCATGAACACCATCAGGGCATCGGCGTCTTGCGCGCGCGCCAGTACTTCCTCCCTCGGCAAGGTGTCGCGCGTGGTGTTCGGGATCACCTCGGCGACCGATTGCAGCATGTCGATGATTTCCGGATGCACCCAGTGGGTGAGTACGACTTTGGGCTTCATAGCGTGTTTGCTGTTGTTCAAGGCGTTATTTGAATTTGCGTCGCAGGAAGGAGCTGAATGCATCCACCAGCGTCACCATCAAAAGAATGACGAGCAGGATGGCCGATACGTCCTGGTACTGCATGATGCGTAGCGAACCCATCAGTTCGAAGCCGATGCCGCCGGCCCCCACCATGCCCATCACGGTCGATGCGCGAAAGTTGTATTCCCAGCGGTAGATCGCGGTATCGGCCATCTGCGGCAATACCTGCGGCAGAATCCCGTGAAAGATCACTTGCAGCGGACTGCATCCGGCAGCGCGCGCCGCCTCCACCGGCGCCTGGTCGGCATGTTCGATGGCCTCCGCGAAGAACTTGGCGACCATGCCGATCGAATGCAGTCCAAGCGCCAGCACGCCAGGCAGCGCGCCGAATCCGACTGCGGCGACGAACACGATGCCCATGATCAGCTCGGGGATCGAGCGCAAGGCGTTCAACAGGCCGCGCGACAACTGGTACAGGACCGGATGCGGACTGGTATTGCGCGCCGCAAGAATCGCCAGCGGCAGCGAAAGCAGCACCGCGATGGCGGTGCCGGCGACG
>DATJCV010000398.1:0-8516 GCA_035497775.1 Burkholderiaceae bacterium
ATATACACCGTGTTCTCGTGGTACTGGTCGAGCTTGGCGATCCAGTCGATGATGTCGGCATCGCTGTCGAGCTTCAGGCTGGCGATGGTGCCGGGTGCACTGCGGTTGGCCGGCAGATTGACTTCCACGTTGCGCAGCGTCAGCGGCAAGACGGCGTCGGCATTCAGCTCCAGGATACCGAATGGCGCTGCCGCGAATTTGGCCAGCGGCGGATAGGGGCCCATTTTCGATTTCAGCGGAAACAGCGCGGCGTTGACCAGCGGCCGTCCATCCAGATCCTGAAATTTCGCCGGCAGCGTCAGCGTGAATTCCGAGCTCTCGGCAAATGGCGGCTTGAATTCGACCGACATCACGGTCGGCTCGTTATCGGATTGCGCAAAGTAGGGCTTCTTGCGCCCCGCGGCGCCATTCAGCACGATCCCCTCGGCCAACTGGCGGCTGACCGGGGCGCTGAAGGTGAGCCGCACCGGCAAGATCGGGGCACAGGCGGCATTGGCGTTTTCACGTTGGCAGCTAAAGCTGGCAGAAAACTCTTCAAGCACCTGGAATTTGAACACCTGGCGCACGCTGGTGGCGACCCCGGTCGGCGTGGCGATGCCCCGGTCCCACACCAGCTGCATCTTGGCGCCGGCCGGCAAGCGTTGCTGGCACTGGACGGTGGATACCGTCTGCGGATCGAGCTTATCGACGAAATGCTTCAGCAACTCCTGCCGCACCGGGCCGCTCACCAGCTTGACGGGAATCCGTTCGTGCACTCCGGCCGCTTCGCAGAACAGGTGCTGGCGCAGGCTGTCGTCAGTGGCGGCGCCGTTTTGCACCAACAAAAATACCTGCTCCGGATCAGCGGTGGCGCCATTTCCGGGAATGGTGCGCCGCACGGCGGGACCGCCGGTATGAAAGCGAAATGCCGTCTTGCCGGCGAAGCCGACGCCGGACAGCGCCTTGAAATCGGCCTTCAAGGTAAACGCGCAGCGCGTGCCCGGCGGTAAATCGCGCACGAAATCGTAAACCCAGTTGCGCTCGTCGGCCCAGCGGCCGCTGCCAGCTTCGCTGCACTGGATATCGAATGGCACCGGAGCTTTCGGATCGCCGAACTTGACCGCGGCTTCGGAAAAACTCACACGCACTTGCCGCACCTGCGCCACTTCGTTCTGCGGGGAGAAACTCCTGATAGTGGCAGCGCTCGCGCCATGCGCGAATGCCAGTGCAATGCCCAGCCCCAAGCCCAGCGCGCAGGCGCGGCGAAATATCTGCATTGGTCTCTCCCGGAAAAATCGGCCCACTGTCACGCAGCGAATAATTGTCAAACGACAATTTCCGCATCGTAACACTGGCCTATACCGTCACCCATTTTTCGTCGCCACCCGCGCCGCAAGAGCGTTATGCAATCCTTGTCGGCATGCCAAAATAGTCAGCCTGCCTCATCCATTTGCATGAAACATGCATAGTATGTAACGCATCGCCACATCATTCGTCCGGAATTGATGGCATTGACATGGAGTATATGAAAACGCCGTCGCATCGGACCGCGTTGCCAGCGGCAATCCTCAGACCGTGCCGGAGCGCGCCAGCCGAATCCCGCTGAACTGCCAGCGCGCGCTGGCCGGGAAAAAATTGCGGTAGGTACGGCGCGCATGGCTGGCCGGCGTGGCGCAAGACGAGCCGCGCAAGACATATTGATTCACCATGAACTTGCCGTTGTATTCGCCGATGGCACCGGGTGCCGGCGCATAGCCGGGGTATGGCGCATAACTGCTGGAGGTCCACTGCCAGGCCACGCCATATAACTGCGTCAACGCCGGATGGCCGGCGGCCAGTTCCCATTCCGCTTCGGTCGGCAGTCGCGCTCCGGCCCAGCGCGCGTAGGCGTCTGCCTCGAACAGGGACAGGTGCAGCGCCGGCTGCTGCAAATCGAGCGCTTGCCAACCGTGCAGCGTGAATTCCTGCCAATCACCGGATGAATCCCGGCGCCAGTACAGCGGCTGCCGCAAGCGTTCGACACGCAACCAGTCCCAGCCTTCGGACAGCCACAGCGCCGCGTCCTGATAGCCACCAGCGTCGACGAAAGCCAGCAATTCGCCATTGCTCACCAGCCGCGAGGCGAGCGCAAACGGCTCGACGAACTGCCGGTGGCGCGGCAGCTCGTTATCGAAGCAGAAGCCTTGCCCATCATGGCCAATCTCGCCCAATTGGGACTCGAAAGGCAGCCAGTGCAAGGCTAACACCGGCGGCGCGGCCGGCGCTGCGGGGTAGGCAGCCGGCCCCAGCGGATTGCAGGACAACAAGTGCTTGATATCGGTTTGCATCAACTCCTGGTGCTGCTGCTCGTGCTGCAAGCCAAGCTGCAGCAGCGTCGCCAGCTCGGCGCGGCGCGGCGACGGCAAGGTGTCCGACAACAGGCCATCGATGCGTTGCTCGACATCCCGCCGATACTCCAGCACCTCGGCCAGCGCAGGCCGGGTCAGCAAACCGCGCTGCGGCCGTGGGTGCTTGTCGCCAACGCCGTTGTAATACGAATTGAACAAGACGCGAAACGCCGGATGGCAGGGACGGAAATCGGGTTCAAAACGCTCCAGGATGAAGGTTTCAAAAAACCAGCTGGTGTGCGCCAGGTGCCATTTGATCGGACTGGCGTCCGGCATCGACTGCACGCAACAGTCTTCGGGCGACAAGGGTGCCGCCAGCGCGGCGCTCTGCGCACGCACGCGATGAAAGGTTTCCAGCAAGGACTGTTGCAGCAAATCGGCGTCAACCAATGCGTTCATTTTTCTGACTCCATTCGCCGCCAAGCCGGCATGACGGTGGATTAAGGTGGGGACTCTTCACCGGACGCATGATAGGCGGATCCCATCCTGATCGCATCGCTCGTTACTGCGCGCGCATGGCAGACCATGAACCAGCCTTGCGCATCGGTCCAGCTATGGATGGCGCCGAACCCGGCCTGTTCCAGCAATTGCGCAAAGGCGGCCGGCGTGTATTTATAGCTGTTTTCAGTATGGATGCGCTCGCCTTCCAGGAACCGGCGCTGGCCCCCGGCCCAGTGCACGACCAGGTCCGTCCGCGCCTCCAGGTGCATCTCGATGCGGCCCTGCGCGGCATTGAAAAATCCGCGATGACGCCATTCGCGCACGTCGAAATCAGCCTCCAGCAGGCTATTCAGGTGCCGCAGCAAGTTCAGGTTGAAGGCAGCGGTGACACCGAGCGCATCATCGTATGCCGCTTCCAGCGTCGTGTGGTCCTTGACCAGATCGACACCGATTAACAGCCCGCCGTCGGCCGTGCCGTTTGGCTGGCAGGCGGCGCGGATGCGGCGCAGGAAGGCCAGTGCTTGCGGCGGCGAAAAATTGCCAATCGACGAGCCCGGATAAAAAAACAGGCGCCGTTGCTGCCGTACCGACGGCGGCAATTCCAGGCGGCTGGAAAAATCGATGCCGATGCCGGCCATCGTGATCGCCGGGAAGCGTTGCTGCAGCCGCGCCAGCGCGTCTTGCAGGAATTCGGCGGAAATATCCAGCGCGACATACTGCTCCGGCCGCAAAACGGGGAATAGTCGCGCCGCCTTGGCGCAATTGCCGGCGCCAAGGTCGATCAGGGTCGTGCCGGCGCCGCAGCGAGCAGCGATCTGTTGCGCCTGCTGCGCAAAGATGGCCGCTTCAGTGCGGGTCGGATAATACTCGGGCAGCGCACAGATCGCTTCGAACAACTGCGAGCCAAGCGCATCGTACAAATATTTTGGCGCAACCGCCGCCGCCGCAGCCGTCAGTCCGGCAATCAGTTCACCGCGAACGACGTCATTGTTGTTTTTCACCGGTTGAATAAAGTCTGCCACCAGGATTGTTCCTGTCCAGTAATTCAAGAATCGGGCCTTGCAGGCCAGTATCGTTCCAGTCGGCGTCGCCGACCAATTGATAGCGCAACAAACCGTGTTGATCGATCAGAAAACTGGAAGGCAAAATGCGTACCCGCCACGCCTTCACGAACTCTGAATCGGCATCGCGCACGATCGTCAAATCGACCGGCACGCTGGCCAGGAACTGCTGGATGCGGGCCCGCCCTTCGCCGATATTGACAGCAATGACCTTGAAGTTGCGATCGCGCAGGCGCTGCTGCAGGCGGTTCAGAGAGGGCATTTCGGCCCGGCACGGTTCGCACCAGGTAGCCCAGAAATTGACCAGCACGACCTTGCCGCGCAACGCCGCCAAGTCAACCGCACGTCCGTCCATGTCGCTCAGGGCCAGTGCCGGCGGCGTCCGTCCGTCCGGGCCGGAATAAACCTTCCAGCCATCGGCCCAGGCAACGCCCGAGCAGCAACCGGCCAGCAGGCAGAAAAACAGCAACCGAAAGCGCGACAAGTTGGCCCCGGGTGCCATCGCTCGCAATTACGCCGTTACTTCGACGGCAGTGATGCGGTACTTGAAATGGTCCGGATCAAGGCTGTCGAGACGGATGAGTTTGCCCTGCTCGGCCACTTCGGCCTGCGGATACATCAGGAACCCGAGCTTGCTCTTGGTGCTGCCCGGCAATTGCACGTCATGCGCGTAATTCAGCGCTAGCCAGTTCATTTCCCATGAGCCGAACAAACGCTTGCGCGCGGCAACCACCTTCGGGTCGTTCAGCGGCAAGCCGCCGCTTTCTTCCAGTACCACCTTGCGCACGTCGGCCGGATCGACCGGTACCCAGCCATAGCCTGTCAAATACACTTCGGCGCGGCAATGTTGCGCCTTGGTGATGTCGCCCGATTTACCCAGCGACTTGTAGCCGAGGCGCGAATCGGCCACCCGAATACCGTACACGTCGCGCGCCGGCACCCCGGCCGCGCGCGCCAAGCCGACAAACAAGGCGTTCAGGTCGGCACATTTGCCACCCAGATTGGCACTCTCCAGCATGGCCTTGATGTCGCCGACACCGCAGCCGCGCACCTTGCCGTCGCGGAAGGTGTTATCGACAATCCATTCATAAATCGCGCGCGCTTTTTCGACGTCGGTTTTGCTGCCGCTGGTAATTTCCTGCGCGGTCTGGGCCACAATGCCATCGGTCGGCAACAAGTCGGTAGCGGCCAGATAGCGCTGGCGCGCGGCCGCATCCAGCTGCGCGGCGCCGGGAGCGGCGGCCAGATCGACCGCACGGTCGCGGGTGGCAAAGCGCGACGTCAGTTCCAGCACCGGCTTGCCGCTGCCCTTGAATTCGGCCACCAGGATGTCGGCACCGTATTTCGAATCGCGTACGATGTACGGCGTGGCACCGTCGGCCTTGAACGAGCTCGCCAGCGGCTTCTGGTAATCGGTATCGACGCTGGGCACCGGCAACCAGACCATGGCCGGCCCGTTTGCCTGCAGTTCAACGCGGGTGACCGTCTCGAAGGTGCGCCATTTTTCCCCGCCGGCAAAACTGAACGGCGCCATCGTGGCGGCGGAAAAAACTGCACTGCTTTTCAGAAACGAACGCCGATCCATTATTGTTTTCCATTCCCATGATCAAATGACGGAGTGCCCCACACAACAACCGGTTTTCAACCCGGCAACGACGCCCGACATCTACTAAACTAACGAAGTTTAGCGCATCCTTTTCGCACCCGCTGTGCGTTTCCCGGCATTGCGCGCCATCCACTGCCGCCATCGGCAGTGCGGGCAACGCCAGCGCCACACACCGTTTTTCCCCACACAGGCAAGCTGCCGCATGCAGAACAATCCTCTGTCCAGAGTCGACAATCCGGCCCGCGCGCCAGCGGCCGCGGCCTTCGCACTCGAATGCCGCGCCATCCGCAAAGCCTACGGCCAGCACCGTGTCGTTTTCGGCGGCCTCGATTTCACGCTGCGCCCGGGAGAATATGTCGCCATCATGGGCGATTCCGGCGTCGGCAAATCGACCTTGCTCAATCTCATCGCCGGTCTGGACCATGCCGACAGCGGCGAAATCCTGATCGACGGCCAGGCCATGTCGGCGCTGGACGACGATGCCGCGACGCGCCTGCGGCGCGAGCGGATCGGTTTCGTGTTCCAGGCGTTTCATGTGCTGCCGCATCTGACGCTGCAGCAAAACGTCGCCCTGCCCCTGCTGCTGAATCAGCAACCGCTGGCGCGTGCGGCGCAGATGCTGGCGGCTGTCGACCTGCAGGATCGAGCCGACGATTTTCCGCGCCAGCTGTCCGGCGGCGAAATGCAACGGGTAGCGATTGCGCGCGCGCTGGCGCACCGGCCGAAACTGGTGCTGGCCGATGAGCCGACCGGCAACCTCGACCCGGATACCGCGCACGGCATCCTGCAATTGCTGCGTACGGAGATCAAGGCCAACGGCGCTTCGGCGATCCTGGTCACGCACTCGACGGCTGCGGCCGCCAGCGCCGACCGCGTCCTGATCCTTTCCAGTCACGGCCTGCAAGCGGCGAAGCCGCCGCACCACCGATGACGCACACCGGCATGAGCCACGTCATTGCCCCGGGCTGGCAACTCAAGCGCTGGCTGCTGGCGGGCGAATGGCGCACGCACTCGCTGCGAGCGCTGGTAGCGATTGCCGCGATCGCCATCGGCGTGGCACTGGGTTTTGCGATTCACCTGATCAACAGCGCCGCCTTCAACGAATTTTCCGCTGCCGTCAAAAGCCTGTCCGGCCAGTCCGATTTGCAAGTGCGCGCGCCGCAGCCCTATTTTGACGAAGCGTTGTATCCGCAGCTGGCGCAATACGCCGGCGTTGCCGTCGCCAGCCCGGTGCTGGAAATCGAGGCCGCGCTGCCCGGACAGAAAACCTCGCTCACGATCGTCGGCATCGATCTGTTCCGCGCGGCGCAGGTGACGCCTGATTTGCTCGGCGTGGCGGAAGCGGAAACCAATGGCGGCAAGGAAAACAACAGCAGCGACATGCGATCCATCGGCATGCTGGCCGACAATTCGATTTTCCTGTCGCCGGCCGCGATGAGTTGGATGAACCTGCAGCCGGGCGCGCGTTTGACGCTGCGCACCGGCAGCGGCACGGTAACGCTGCGGGTTGCCGGCGGCCTGCGACGCGCGCGCGCCGGCCAGCGCCTGGCGGTGATGGACATCGGCGCGCTGCAATGGCGCTTCGATCGCCTCGGCCAACTATCGCGCATCGACCTGAAACTGGCCAGCGGCGTGAACCGTGACGCTTTCAAGGATGCATTGAAGCGGGACTTCGGCGGCAAACTGGTGGCGGTACAAATCGAGGATCAGGAAGCGCGCAGCGCCAACATGTCGCGCGCGTATCGGGTCAACCTGAATGTGCTGGCGCTGGTCGCGCTGTTTACCGGCGCCCTGCTGGTGTTTTCCAGCCAGGCGCTGGCGGTGCTGCGGCGGCGCACCCAGTTTGCACTATTGCGGGTGCTCGGCTTGTCGCGCCGCCAGCTGTTGGCGCAAGTACTGCTGGAAGGCGCGCTGCTCGGCACGCTGGGTGCCGCGCTGGGGCTGGCCGGCGGTTACGCGATGGCGGCGAGCGCGCTGCATTTTTTCGGCGGCGACCTGGGCGGTGGCTATTTCGCCGGCGTGCAGCCCGGCTTGTCGCTGCAACCAGCAGCGGCGGCAACATTTTTTCTGCTCGGGTTGGCGGTGGCGCTATTGGGCAGCGCCGCGCCGGCCTGGGAGGCGGCGCGCGCAAGGCCGGCGCAGGCGCTGAAAGCCGGCAGCGAAGACACGGCGCTGGCGCGACTGGCGACACCGTGGCCGGCGCTGTTGCTGCTGGCACTCGGCATACTCTGCACGCGCTTGCCGCCAGTCTCGAATCTGCCGGTATTCGGTTATCTGGCGGTCGCTCTGCTGCTGATCGGCGCCATTGCGCTGATGCCGCGCTGCGCTGCGTGGCTATTCGGTGCGCTGTCGGCGTGGGTTTCCTCGCGGCCGGCGATGGCCCGCACCGTTGCGACACTGGCGCTGGCGCGACTGGCGAATGCGCCCAACCAGGCGGCGGTGGCACTGGCGGGCATCCTCTCCAGTTTCAGCCTGATGGTGGCGATGGTGATCATGGTGTCGAGCTTTCGGGTTTCAGTCGATGACTGGCTGACGCATATCCTGCCGGCCGATTTGTATCTGCGCGCCGGCGCCACGCTGCAGCCAGCGCAACAGCAGGCAATTGCTGGCGCCGCCGGTCTGTTGCGCGCCGACTTCCTGCGTTCGGTACCACTGCTGCTGGACCCGGCGCGGCCGCCAGTCATGCTGATTGCGCGACCGATCGACGCCGCGGCGCCGGAGCGGATGCTGCCGATCGTCGGTCCCGTCCTGCCGCCGCAAGCGGTCAGCGGCACGCCGATCTGGGTCTCCGAAGCGATGTTGGATTTGTATGGTTACCGGCTCGGTAGCCGTGTCTCGTTGCCGTTCGCTGGCGCCCGCCGCGAATTGACCGTGGCCGGCGTCTGGCGCGACTATGCGCGCCAATCCGGATCGATCCAGATGCGCCTGGCGGATTACCGCGCGGTGAGCGGCGACGCCACGGTCAACGACGCCGCATTGTGGCTGGCGCCCGGCACCAGCGTCGCGCAACTGATCGCCGCCCTGCGCCAATTGCCGTTCGGC
>DATJCV010000399.1:0-5764 GCA_035497775.1 Burkholderiaceae bacterium
TCGGAAGCGATGCAGGATCAGGCCGGCAAGCTGGCGCAGGTGGTGGCGGTGTTCCGTTTGGCGGACGCGAGCGCAGCCGCGCTACCGGCACCGCAGGTCGCGGCGCCGAAGCTCCCGGCACCGCCTGCCGGGCGCCGTCCGCCGGCGGCAAAACCGGCCGCACGCCGGGTTGCGGCCAGCGCCGAGCAGGACTGGGAAGAATTTTAAGGAACGATCCGATCCCGGAATCGAAACCACCCGTTTCTCCGGCCCGGAAGCAGAACCCGACCTACCACGCCTGCCGGGAACGGATGGAGAACGCGGCCCTGAACCGCAGCCGCAGGCGCGTCGCCAAAAATCCGCCGCCGCCGAAGGGCCGCCTGGCTAGCAGCCGGCGACCCGCGCCGCGCTCAAAACGCTTGGCACAACCCTACAGTTTCATGTAATGTTGCCGTTAAGCATTATTCGGACTCGCCTATCTCTTCGTTCGGCCCCGACTCCTCGCGGTAGCAATTGACATCGGCTTCGATCTCTCATCCTCCGCCTCCCCGCGCAATCAAGCGCGGCACTGTAACAAAACGAAGCAACAGCTCCACTTCGGAAATGGATGGAAAATATGAAAAATTTGAAAATCGGCATGCGCCTTGGGCTCGGTTTTGCATCGCTATTGGTGCTGATGGCCTTGATGAGTGTCATCGGAATCTGGCGTTTGCACGAAATCGGAGCGGCAACCCAAACCATGACTGAAAAAACCCTGGTGGAAGAACGGCTGGCATCGGAACTGGTTCAGATCGCCACCATCAATAGCGTGCGCACGTTTGCGCTGGCCAAGACCTCGGAACCGTCTCTGGAAAAAGAATACCTAGCCGAAATCAGCGAAACCAATAAGCAAATCGCCGAAGTTCAAGTCCAGCTCGAAAAACGGATACAGGATGCAAAGGGTCGGCAGCTGCTGGCCGATATCGAAGGCAAGCGCCTCGCCTACCAGAAAGAGCGCGATGCCGTGCTGCAGCTCAAGGCCGATTACGAATATTCCGATGCCAGGGCCAGGGTTGACTCCCACCTGGGCCCGGCCCTGCGGGACTATGTGGGCAGCATCACGACGCTGAAAGACTATCAAAAGCAACTGATCAACCAGGCAACGACCGCCATCGACGAACATTTCCGCACCGGCCGGCTGCTGTTGAGCGCATTGGGCGCGTTCGCGCTCGCACTCGGTGCCTTGCTGGCATGGGCGCTGACGCGCAGCATCACCCAGCCACTACAGCATGCCGTCAGCCTCGCAAGTCAGGTCGCGGCCGGCAACCTGACTTCCCGCATCGAGATCAGCGGCAAGGACGAAACCGCCCAGCTCTTGAAAGCCCTGCAGGACATGAACACCAGCCTGGCCTCGATCGTCGCCCGGGTACGGTCGGGTACCGACACGATCGCCACCGCCTCCGCCGAAATTGCCGCCGGCAACATGGATCTGTCTTCGCGCACCGAAGAACAGGCCGGCTCGCTAGAAGAAACCGCCGCCTCGATGGAAGAGCTGACCGGCACCGTCAAACAAAACGCCGACAACGCCCGTCAGGCCAACCAACTGGCGGCCTCAGCTTCTGCAGTGGCGCTGCAAGGCGGCGGCGTGGTGGCGCAGGTGGTGGATACCATGGGTTCGATCAACCAATCCTCGAAAAAAATCGTCGACATCATCGGCGTCATCGACGGCATCGCGTTCCAGACCAACATCCTGGCGCTGAACGCCGCGGTCGAAGCGGCGCGCGCCGGCGAGCAGGGGCGGGGATTTGCGGTGGTCGCCAGCGAAGTGCGCAACCTGGCGCAGCGCAGCGCGGCCGCGGCCAAGGAAATCAAGACCCTGATCGGCGACTCGGTCGAGAAGGTCGAATGCGGCACACGGTTGGTGGATCAGGCCGGCGCCACCATGGGCGAGATCGTCAGCAGCATCCAGCGGGTGACTGACATCATGGCGGAAATCACTGCCGCCAGCGAAGAACAGACATCGGGCATCGAGCAGGTGAACCAGGCCATCACGCAAATGGATCAGGTCACGCAACAGAATGCAGCGTTGGTGGAACAGGCCGCTGCTGCCGCCACCAGCATGCAGGAGCAGGCGGCAACGCTGTCGCAGGTGGTCAGCGTATTCCAGGTGTCGGCGGCCGACGCGGTCGTTTCATTGCCGGCTCCCGTGCGCGCACCGGCGCCGGTGGCAATACCCCATGCACCGTCGGCGACGGCCAGAGCGCAGGACTGGGAAGAGTTTTAGGCGTCAGTCGCCGGCACCACTAGCCGGCGAACTTCTTGTAAAACTTCCACAGGCCGCCCAGCATCAGCGGCACCACGGCGGCGCCGACGCCGATCAGCACGATGGTGTTCAGATGGTCGCGGATGATCGGGATATTGCCGAAGAAATAGCCGGCAGCGACCAGTCCCACCACCCACAGCAGCGCGCCGCTGATGTTGTAGAACTGAAATTTCGAAAAAGTCATCTTCGAGACGCCGGCGACGAACGGCGCGAAGGTGCGCACGATCGGCACGAAGCGCGACAGCACAATGGTCTTGCCGCCATGCTTTTCATAAAAGACGTGGGTCTTGTGCAACGCCGCCTTGTCCAGCCAGCGGTAATCATGGGTGAACACCTTCTGGCCGATGGCGTTGCCGATCCAGTAATTGACCGTGTTGCCGGTCACCGCGGCAGTCACCAGCAAGCCCATCAGCCACCAGATGTTGATTTCCCCGGTGGCGCAAAAGGCACCGGCCACGAACAGCAGCGTATCGCCGGGCAGGAATGGCAATACCACCAGGCCGGTTTCGCAAAACACGATCAAAAACAGTACGGCGTAAATCATCGTGCCGTAATTTGCAATCAACGTGCCGAGTGATTTGTCGACATGCAGGATCATGTCGAGCAATTGCATAAAATCCATGATATTCCCAATAGTGAACCGCCGGAATCATACACTACCGCCCGGCCTCGCCGTACGAGGCGTGCAGCCCGCGCAGTTATAATCACCGAATGAATTCTTCTTCGAGTGCAACGCGTCCGATCAAGCCGCTGCCTGACCAGTTGATCTCGCAAATCGCCGCTGGCGAAGTGGTCGAACGGCCGGCTGCGGTGGTCAAGGAATTGCTGGAAAACGCGCTCGATGCCGGCGCCACGCAGATCGCGGTGCGACTGGAACAAGGCGGTGTCAAGCGCATCGCGATCATCGACAACGGCCGCGGCATTGCCGCCGAACAATTGCCGCTGGCCTTGGCACGCCACGCCACCTCCAAGATTGCCTCGCTGCATGAACTGGAACATGTCGCCACGCTCGGATTTCGCGGCGAGGCGCTGGCCTCGATTGCCGCCGTGGCCCAGTTACGGCTGACCTCGCGCACCGCCGACGCTGCCCACGCCTCCGAAATCGCCAGCACGGGTGACGGCGTGGTTCCCGCCTCCGGCGCGCCCGGCACGACGCTGGACGTGCAGGATCTGTATTTCAACACGCCAGCGCGGCGCAAGTTCCTGAAATCGGAACAGACCGAGTTCGGCCATTGCGCCGAAGTGGTGCGGCGCATTGCGCTGGCGCGGCCCGATGTCGCCTTCTCGCTGTCGCACAACGGCAAGGCCGCGGCGCATTGGAATGTCGCCGACATCGCCAAGCGCAGCGCACAAATCCTCGGCGATGAATTCGCCCAGGCCAGCCTGGGGCTGGAACAGGTGGCCGGGCCGCTGCGCCTGCACGGTTTCGTCGGCCTGCCAACGGCTTCGAAAGCGCGTGCCGATGCGCAATATTTCTACGTCAACCGCCGTTTCGTGCGCGACAAACTGCTGACACACGCGGTGCGCGCAGCCTACCAGGACGTGCTGCACGGCGATCGCTTCCCGTCCTACCTGCTGCAACTCGACCTCGACCCCGCGTTGGTCGACGTCAACGTTCACCCAGCCAAGACCGAAGTACGCTTTCGCGACAGCCGCGCCGTGCATCAGTTCGTATTCCACGCGGTGCAGCGAGCGCTGGCACAAACTTCGGCCACCGCCTTTGGCGCCGCGCCAGCGCCGCAGCCGGCGCAGCCGTCCGCCCTGCGCTGGATCGGGACGCCGCAGCAGACCAGCTTCGGCCCACGTTTTGCCGGTGGCAGCGGCGTGGCGCAAAGCACCGCCAACTATGGCGCGCTGTTTGCCGCCGACGCCAGCCGCCACCCGCAGCCCGCCGATGCCGCATTCCGGTCCGCCACGCTGCCACAGCCAGCGGCGGCGATGCCGTCGCTGCAGCAGGATGAATTCCCGCTCGGCTTTGCGCTGGCCCAGTTGCACGGCATTTACATCCTTGCGCAAAACACGCGCGGATTGGTGCTGGTCGACATGCATGCGGCGCATGAGCGGATCGTGTATGAACAGTTAAAAAATGCGCTGGACGCCGATGTACTGGGGGTACAGCCACTGCTGATTCCGATCACTTTTTTTGCCGATGCGGTCGAGGTCGGCACCGCCACCGAACATCAGGAGGTACTGCAGGCGCTCGGATTCGACATCAGTGCGCTATCGCCCACCACGCTGGCGGTGCGCTCGGTACCGGTGCTACTCAAAGGCGCCGATGCCCAGGCACTGGCGCGCGACGTACTGCGCGATGTGCGCGAATTCGGCGGCTCGCGCGTGCTCCTGGAGCGACGCAACGAATTGCTCGGCACCCTTGCCTGCCACAGCGCGGTGCGCGCCAACCGCAGCTTGACCGTGCCGGAAATGAACGCGCTGCTGCGCCAGATGGAAGCCACCGAACGCGCCGACCAGTGCAATCACGGCCGCCCGACCTGGGTGCAACTGGCGATTGCCGATCTCGACCGCTTGTTCCTGCGCGGACAATGACCCTCGCCCGCAAACCATTGGCGGTTGCCATCATGGGCCCCACCGCGTCCGGCAAGACCGCTGCCGCGCTGGAAATTGCGCGCCATATTCCGAGCGAAATCATTTCGGTCGATTCGGCATTGGTGTATCGCGGCATGGACATCGGCAGCGCCAAACCGAGCGCCGCCGAACGGGCCGAGGTACCACACCACCTGATCGACATCATCGAACCAAGCGCCGCCTATTCCGCCATGCAATTCCGCCAGGACGCACTGCAGCTGGTGAGTGAAATTCTGGCGCGCGGTCGGCTGCCGTTGCTGGTGGGCGGCACCATGTTGTATTTCAAGGCCTTGCAGGACGGCCTGGATGATCTGCCGACAGCCGATGCGCCGCTGCGCGCCCGGCTGGAGCAGGAAGCCGCCGCGCTCGGGATGCCGGCGCTGCACGCGCGCCTCGCCGAGTTGGACGCCACTACCGCCGCGCGCTTGCAGCCAAACGACCGGCAGCGCATCCAGCGCGCGCTGGAAATCATCGAACTGAGCGGCCAGCCCATGTCAGCCTTGCTGGCGCGCAGGGAGACGACCGAGTTACCGTTCCGCCTGCTGTCGATTGCGCTGGAGCCATCGGAGCGCAGCGTGCTGCACCAACGCATTGCCAGCCGCTTCGATACGATGCTGGAAGCCGGGCTGATCGAGGAAGTGATGGCGCTACGCGCGCGTGGAGACCTGCACCCGGATTTGCCGGCGATGCGCTGCGTCGGCTACCGCCAGGTCTGGCGCTACCTGGACCATCTGGACGACTATGCGCAGATGCGCGAAAAGGCAATCATCGCCAGCCGCCAGCTGGTCAAGCGCCAACTGACCTGGCTGCGCTCGTTACCGCTGCGGCAAAGCATCGATTGCCTGCGTCCGGATGCGGCAAATCTGGTGTGGCGAGCGATCACGGAAGCCCGGGGATCGC
>DATJCV010000400.1:0-5020 GCA_035497775.1 Burkholderiaceae bacterium
CCTACCACCAGCGGAATCAGCGCCACGCGCAACCAGGTCAGGAGAATCGGAATATTGATCGGCATAAGTTTAGCTTTGTGTCATTATCGGCCGCAATCGGACCATATGGCAATTCTGGCGGGCATATTATGCCCCGCCCGCGACATACCCATGTGCTGGTCGCCACATGCAGCTACATCCCGACCACCATCACGTTGCGTGAGAGGATGAATTTTTAGCGCAGCCGCCGATAAATTTCTTCAGCCAACTGGCGCGAAATGCCGTCCACCGCCGCCAAGTCGTCAACGCTGGCATCCTGCACCCCGCGCAGGCCGCCGAAGCGCGCCAGCAGCTTTTGCCGGCGACGGGCGCCGACACCCTCGATCTCTTCCAGTTGCGAAGCCTGGCGCGTCTTGGCGCGGCGCGCACGCATGCCGGTAATCGCAAAACGGTGCGCCTCGTCGCGAATCTGGGCGATCAGCATCAAGGCGGCTGATTCCTTGCCCAGTTCGCGCGGCGCACGCTCGTCGGCGAATACCAGAGTTTCCAGCCCGACCTTGCGACCTTCTCCCTTGGCAACGCCGACGATCAGGCCAATGTCGAGCCCGAGTTCGGCCAGCACCTGACGCGCGATTTCGACTTGACCCTTGCCGCCGTCGATCAGCACGATGTCCGGCATCACGCCCTCGCCGTTGGCGACCTTTTCATAGCGGCGCATCAGCACCTGGCGCATCGCCGCATAGTCGTCGCCAGGCGTGATGCCGCCGATGTTGTAGCGCCGATACTCGCCGTTTTGCATCGCGTGATGATGGAACACGACGCAGGATGCCTGGGTGGCCTCACCTTGGGTGTGGCTGACGTCGAAGCACTCGATGCGCAGCTGCTCGATGTCGTCGACTTCGATGCCGAGCGCCTCGACCAGCGCGCGCGTGCGCGACTGCTGCGACCCCTGCTCCGACAATAGCCGCGCCAGCGAAATCTCGGCGCCCTTTTGCGCCATGTCCAGCCAGCGCCGGCGCTGCTCCTGGGGCTGGAATACCAGATGCACGCGATGGCCGCATTGCTCGGCCAGCGCCAGCATCAGTGCTGGTTCGTCCAAGTCGATATTCAAAATCAGCGTGCCGGGAATGAACTTGTCGATGTAGTGCTGGGCCAGGAAAGCTTTCAGCACTTCGGCCGGCAGCACCTCGTCGCCTTCCGCCGCCACCTGATCCACCGCATTCGGGAAATAGGCACGATCGCCCAGGTGACGCCCACCGCGCACCATCGCCAGATTGACGCAGGCGCGCCCGCCGCGCACCACCACCGCCAGAATGTCGATATCGGCATCGCCGCCGGTATCCATGCTTTGCTGGTGCAGCACGCGCGACAAGGCGCTGATCTGGTTGCGCACCAGCGCCGCCTGCTCGAACTTGAGTTCTGCCGCCAGCGCCTGCATCCGGGCTTCCAGCTCCTGCAAGACTTCAGTCTGGCGACCACGCAGGAACTTGGTGGCGTTTTCGACATCGGCCGCGTACTGCTCGCGACTGACCAGATTGACGCAGGGCGCGCTGCAGCGGCCGATCTGGTGCAGCAGGCAAGGCCGCGTGCGGTTGGCAAACACGCTGTCTTCGCAAGTGCGCAGACCGAACACCTTCTGCAGGATCTGGATGGTTTCCTTGACTGCCCAGGCGCTCGGAAACGGCCCGAAATACTGGTTTTTCTTATCCACCGCGCCGCGGTAGTACGCCATCCGGGGAAATTCGTGGTTAGTGATCTTCAGATAGGGGTAAGACTTGTCATCCCGAAACAGGATGTTGAAGCGCGGCTGCAGTGTCTTGATCAGGTTATTTTCGAGGATCAGCGCTTCGGCTTCGCTACGCGTGACCGTCGTTTCCAGGCGTGCGATGCGCTCGACCATCATCGCGATGCGCGGACTGGCCAGAGTCTTCTGGAAATAACTCGAGACCCGTTTTTTCAGGTCGCGCGCCTTGCCCACATACAGCACCTTGTTGTCGGCGTCGAAATAACGGTAGACGCCAGGCAGATGCGGCAGTTTGGCGACGATCGCCAGCACTTCGGCGCGCGGATCGAGGGGCAGCATGTCAGTCATGCCCGACCCGCTCGCAAGACCATGTAATCAAAGAATACGCCATGCCGTTCAATCACTTCCCGCAAAACAACTTTTCCAGGACAGATACTCCCGGACAACATACTCAATTCCGGGCGTGAAATATAATTTTTTACAGCATACTCCTAAGACTCAATCATTGAGGTCCAAGGCTGCTTGTTGTTTGCCGGCGCTTCCCGCTACGCGCGGGAAGCGCCGATGGCACATGCGGCCGCCCGTAACCCAGCGTCAAGCGGTATCCAGCGTCTGCAACAATTTGCTGGCCGCACTATAGCGGGCATCCGCCTGCAGTACATTCCAGTCAAGCGCCGGCGTCACCGGCAGCAGCGCCGCCACCCGGGCCACGGATGC
Organism: Burkholderiaceae bacterium; assembly: GCA_035497775.1. Classification (GTDB taxonomy): domain Bacteria; phylum Pseudomonadota; class Gammaproteobacteria; order Burkholderiales; family Burkholderiaceae_D; genus DATJCV01. The sequence continues at coordinate 2,441 of DATJCV010000400.1, forward strand.
GTTCGCCCGCGCCCCCCGCCAGTGACGTGGCGACAGCCCGGCCAGCAAGCGGTCGGCCTGGTCGGGCGCATTGCAGATCAGCACCATGTCGCAGCCGGCGGCCAGCGCCGCCCCGGCTCCGGCCACCACGTCGCCGGCGACGCTGGCGCCTTTCATGCTCAGATCGTCGCTGAAGATCACACCTTGGAAACCGATCTTCTGGCGCAAGATGGTTAGCCATTTTTTGGAAAAGCCGGCCGGGTTGGGATCGACCTCCGGATAAATCACATGCGCCGGCATCACGGCGGCCAGGCTCATGCCCAGCCAGTCGTAGGGCGCGCAATCCGCCGCCAGGATGTCCTTGCGGCCGCGCGGGTCAACCGGAATCGCGATGTGCGAATCGGCCTGCACGAAACCGTGCCCGGGGAAATGCTTGCCGCAATTGGCCATGCCGGCCAGCGCCAGGCCGTGATTCAGACTCTTCGCGAGCAAGGCAACCACACGGGGATCGTGGTGAAAGGCGCGGTCGCCGATCACGCTGGACGCACCGAAATCCAGATCCAGCACCGGCGTAAACGACAGATCGATGCCGCAGGCGCGCAATTCGGCCGCCAGCACGAAGCCGACCGCGGTCGCCATCCGAGTCGCGTCCAGCACGTCGCGTTCCCACAATTCGCCCAGGCGGCGCATCGGCGGCAACCGGGTAAAGCCGTCGCTCTGGAAGCGCTGCACGCGGCCGCCCTCGTGATCGACTGCGATCAGGACGCCGGGCCGGGCGGCATGGATCGCGCTGGTCAATGCCGTCAGTTGCGCACGGTTTTCGTAGTTGCGCGCGAACAGGATCACGCCACCGGTCAGGGGATGCCGGATGCGACGGATATCTTCCTCACTGAGGACGGTGCCGACCACGTCCAGCATCACCGGGCCGAGCGGTTGCACGCTTATTTCACTTGCAGTATTGATTGCCGGCTTCATTTTTTCTCCACTATCACGAACGCGACCGCGTAGTCGGCTTCATCGCTAATTGATATTTGCGCGCTCAGGCCATGTTGTTCCATGAACTCCTGCAAGGCGCCGCTGGTCACCGCCACCGGCTTGCCGCTGGCGGCGTTCAGAGTCTGCATCGCGCGCCACGTCATCGGCATGTGCATGCCGAGGCCGAGCGCCTTGGAAAACGCTTCCTTGGCGGCGAAGCGCGTGGCCAGGAAGCGAATCCCGCGCGCTTCGACCTTGGCTTTGCGGCGGCGGTATTTTTCCAGCTCTTCGACACCAAGGATTTTTTCAGCGAAACGTTCGCCGTTACGCGCCAGTGCCGCCTCGATGCGGGCAATCTGGATGATATCGGTGCCGATGCCGTAGATCACCTGGCGCCCCGCTTCACCGCATGCCCTGCAAGCGTGCCGCCACCATCAATGCCTTCATTTCGCGCACCGCGTTTTCCCAGCCAACGAACAGCGCCTGCGCCACGATGGCATGACCGATGTTCAATTCAGTGATATCGGCAATCGCAGCGATCGCTTGCGTATTGGTGTAATGCAAGCCGTGGCCGGCATTCACCTTCAGTCCATGCCGCACGCCGGCCAGCACGCCCTGCCGCACGCGCTCCAGCTCCGTCTGCTGTTCGGCGCCGGGCGCGGCATTGGCATAACGACCGGTGTGCAGTTCGATGACCGGCGCGCCGCTCTCCTGCGCCGCCTGAATTTGCTCGGCATCCGGATCGATGAACAGGCTGACCCGGATTCCCTCGGCCTGCAATTGCCGCACCGCGGTCTGCACCTGGGGGAAATACCGGCGCACATCGAGGCCGCCTTCGGTGGTGACTTCATGCCGCCGCTCCGGCACCAGGCAGACGTCCTGCGGCCGGATGCGGCAGGCAAAATCGAGCATTTCGGCGGTGACCGCGGCTTCCAGGTTCATGCGCGTGCGCAGTTGCGGCCGAATCGCTTCGACGTCGGCGTCGCGGATATGGCGCCGATCCTCGCGCAGGTGCAAGGTGATGGCGTCGGCGCCGGCCTCTTCGGCCAGCAGAGCGGCCTTGAGCGGCTCGGGATAGCTGGTGCCGCGCGCATTGCGCAGGGTGGCGACGTGATCGATATTGACGCCAAGGTCGATGACCGACGATGTTGGGTTGAGATAGCTCATCGAATGAAGGGATGAATGATGAAATTTTTATCGGATGCCGATTTTGGATTAATTCTGCCGCGCCGGCAAAGTTTGGGGCGATGCATTCTGCGCAGCTGCGGGATGCCCATTCAGCGGTGACACCTCTGCGTCACCCCGCTTCCAGTTGAGCACAAAAAATGCCAGCGCACCCGCGACCAATCCCCAGAATGCCGCGCCGACGCCAAATAGCGTGACGCCGGAGGCGGTCACGAGGAAAGTGATCAACGCCGCCTCGCGCTGATTATCCCTGGCCATCGCGACCGTCAGGCTGTTGGCGATCGTGCCAAACAAGGCCAGGCCGGCAATCGCCAGAACCAGCTCTTGCGGAAAAGCCGCAAACAGGGCGCCGATGGTGGCGCCAAAAAGGCCCAGCAGCAGATAGAAGGCACCGGCGGCGACCGCCGCCCAGTAGCGCTTGGCCGGATCCTCATGGGCTTC
>DATJCV010000401.1:0-29696 GCA_035497775.1 Burkholderiaceae bacterium
CAGGATCCGTCGCATCCAACTAGACGCGATCGGGAGTCCGCCCCGGCTCATGCTCCGTTATCGTGGCTGCAGCGCCCTGCCATTTCAGGACGATACCCGGACTGCTCGCAGCAATGCGCGCGTCCATCCCGACACCGCCGACAAAGATCAAGCGCCCGTCAAGATACAGCAACGGCAGCCGGGCTCGCTGCCAGGCAGGGATCGCCCGCTCTTGAAACAGCTGTTTGAGATTTCTGGAAGGCCGATTCAGAGCTGGCTTGAGGCGCTCGGAACCGCTGCGTGGACGAATCGCCAGCGTCCCGGCACGCAACTGCTCGGGTGCCAACCCCGGCCCCGGCGCCCACTCAAAAACCAGCCGACCGTCCCAAGCCGGCACGTCGATCAGCGCTTGCCCCTGCCATTGGAGGCTGACCGGGCACAGCGGCAGTGCGCTCAGTACCGGATGTAGCTCCAGACGATTTTTTACGCGACGCAGCTGTACCGCTCCGAAGTCGAAGCACGGATGGGTATCGGAAGCCGCTTCCAACATTTGCCAGCGAATTTCCTCCAGCCGGGTCGCGCTGGGCAGGCTTACGCCCTGCCGGTACAGCCAGTAGCGCAACAGATTGCCGAGGCGATCCGAAGATAGCCGCTGGAGCGCAGCCATCTGCAGCGCCTCGCCTGCCTGGTCTGCCGCACAGACAATCAGGTCGGCTTGCGCGACCTCATCCAGCAGGCGCTGCGCCGTCTGCACATGCGTGGCGACGCGCGTCAGGCATGACGAAAAAGCCGGAAATTCGCTGGTCACCACGGGGAACAGCTTGTGCCGCACGGCGTTGCGCCGATAGCGCACGTCGGCATTGGATTCGTCCTCGACCGAAGCCAGCTGCAATTGGCGCGCCGCCTGCTGCAATGCCCTGCGCGGCACGCCGAGCAGCGGCCGCGCCAGGGCGACGCCGCCACCGAGCAAGATGCTGTCCTGCTGCAGTTGCGGCATGCCGGACAGGCCAGGCAGACCAGAGCCGCGCATCATCTGCAGGAACACCGTTTCTGCCTGGTCGTCCTGATGATGTCCGGTCAGCAAAAGTGTGGCGCCGAGCTGACGGCACAGGATGCCAAGCTGTCGATAACGAGCAAGGCGTGCCGCCTGTTCCACTCCATGCGGATCGGATTGCTTAACCTCGACTTCAGCGGCATGAAATGGAATGGACTGGCGCATGGCTTCATGGCGGCAATGCTCGAGCCATCGATCGGCGTTGGCACTCAGCCCGTGATGGATATGCAGCGCATGCAGCGGCCAGCCGCGGGCTTGCGCCCATTCCGCGGCCAGCCGCAACAGCACCGAGGAATCGAGGCCGCCGCTATAGGCCACCGCCAGCACCGGCGCTGCAGTGGATGTGGAAACACAAACGCGCGCCAGAATTTCTTCCAGCGCGCGTTCGAATACCAGCGGCAGGCTGTCGCGCTTATTCCTGCGTGGCGATTTCCTTGAATTTTCCATAACTCATCAGTTTTTCATGACGCGCCGCCAGCAGATCCTTGGTCTTGACGCCCTGGAACTGGCGCAACGCATCGGCCAGGGCCCGTTTCAATAAGGCCGCCATCTGCTGCGGGTCGCGATGCGCGCCACCCAGCGGCTCATGCACAATCTTGTCGATCAGGTTGATCGCCTTCAACCGGTGCGCGGTCAGGCCAAGCGCCTCGGCTGCGTCCGATGCGCGTTCGGAAGTCTTCCACAAAATCGAGGCGCAGCCTTCGGGCGAGATCACTGAGTAAGTCGCGTATTGCAGCATCAACACCGTATCGCCGACCGCGATCGCCAGCGCACCGCCCGAGCCCCCTTCGCCGATGATGGTGGCGATCAGCGGCACTTTCAGTTCCGCCATCACGTACAGGTTGTGACCGATCGCCTCCGATTGCCCGCGCTCCTCGGCATCGATGCCGGGAAAGGCGCCGGGCGTATCGACAAAAGTAAATATCGGCAGGTCGAATTTTTCCGCCAGTTTCATCAGGCGCATGGCCTTGCGATAGCCTTCCGGCTTCGGCATGCCAAAGTTGCGCAGTGCGCGCTCCTTGGTATCGCGGCCCTTCTGGTGGCCGATCACCATGCACGACTGGCCATTGAAGCGGGCCAGGCCGCCGACGATCGACAGGTCATCGGCATAGCTGCGATCGCCGTGCAACTCGTGGAAATCGGTGAAAATCTCGTTCACGTAATCCATCGTGTACGGCCGTTGCGGGTGGCGTGCGATCTGCGACACCTGCCACGGCGTCAGCTTGGCGTAGATATCCTTGGTCAATTGCTGGCTTTTTTTCGACAGCCGGTCAATTTCTTCGGAAATATCGACCGCGGAATCGTCCTGCACGAAACGCAATTCCTCGATCTTGGCATCCAGTTCGGCAATCGGCTGCTCGAAGGATAAAAAAGTAGTTTTAGTCATCGGACTTCTTTCGTTTCAATAGTCGCTCGGGACCGGATCGAGGCTGCGCCATAGATACCAGGTAGCGACCGTGCGCCAGGGTTCCCAATTGGCCGCGACTTCACGCGCGTCGCTGCGTGACACCGGGTCGCTGGAAAAATAATTGAGACTGATGCCTCGGATCAGTCCGAGGTCATCCAGCGGCAAGATGTTGGGCCGGAGCAGATTAAATATCAAAAACATCTCCGCTGTCCAGCGGCCGATACCGCGAATCTGTATCAATTCGGCGATGACGTCCTCGTCGTCCATCTCGGCCCATTTGTCGACATGCAGACGGCGCGCCTTGAAATGCTCGGCCAGATCCAGAATATATTCCGCCTTGCGCCGGGACAGTCCGCACGCCGCGAGATTTTCGCTGCCTGCTTTCAATACCTGAAGCGGCGTGCATTTTGGACAAGTCAGCAAGAATTTCTGCCATACGCTTTCTGCCGCCTTGACCGAAATCTGCTGGCCGATAATCGAGCGTGCCAGCGTGGTGAAGGGTTCGCCGCGCCCGACCAGATGCAGATCGCCGAACTGCGGGATCAGCTTTTTCATGATGCGGTCGCGTTTGATCAGCTCGAGCTTGGCCTCTTCCCAATAATGCGGAACACCGAGCGCGCCGTTTATAAGCAGTGTATTGGCCATGCGCGTCATGCCCGGCGCCATTCGGTAATGCCGCCCGGCTTGTCTTCCAGCACGATTCCCGTTGCCAGCAGGTCGGCGCGGATGCGGTCGGCCGCGGCGAAATCCCTCTGTAACTTGGCTGCCGTACGTGCCGCGATGGCTAGCAGAATCTGTTCTTCGTCGGCCGCGACCTCGCCCGTGGCGCCATCGTCCGCGGTCGACGAGCCCGGCTTGCGGCCTTTCAGAAAATCGTCGGCGCCGCGCCGCAGTAAACCAAGTACCGCTCCCAGTTGCTGCAACTGGCGCGCCAGCACCGGCGAGCGGCTGCGATTGATCTCATTCGCCAGCTCGAACAATACCGCCAGCGCCAGCGGGGTATTGAAGTCATCGTTCATCGCCTCGGCAAAGCGCTGTGCATACTCTTCCGCCAGATCGAGCGGCGCGTCGTCCGCCGCCACGTCCTTCAAGGCGGTATACAGCCTGCTCAGCGCATGGCGCGCATCGTCCAGGTGGACGTCGGAATAGTTCAGCGGGCTGCGGTAATGCGCACGCAGAATGAAGAAGCGCACCACTTCGGCGTCGTACTGTCGCAGCACATCACGAATAGTGAAAAAATTGCCGAGCGATTTCGACATTTTTTCATTATCGACACGCACGAAACCATTATGCATCCAGACATTCACGAAGGTCTGGCCGGAGGCGCCCTCGGATTGCGCGATTTCATTTTCGTGATGCGGAAACTGCAAATCCTGGCCACCGCCATGAATGTCGAAGTGCGTGCCAAGTAGCTCGCACGCCATCGCCGAACATTCGATATGCCAGCCGGGCCGGCCCGAGCCCCAGCGCGAATTCCATTTGACTTCATCCGGCTCGGCCGGCTTGGAGGCCTTCCACAATACGAAATCGAGCGGATCACGCTTGCCGGCATTGACCTCCACCCGCTCGCCGGCGCGCAAATCGTCCAGCGACTTGCCCGACAATTTGCCGTACGAAGGAAAGTCGCGCACCGAATAATTGACATCGCCATCGCTGGCCTGATACGCCAAGCCCTTTTGCTCCAGCGTTTCGATCAGACTCAGCATCTGCGGCACATAGGCGGTTGCGCGTGGTTCGTGATCCGGCTTTTGCACGCCGAGCGCGGCGGCATCCTCGTCCATTGCGGTAATGAAACGTTGCGTCAACTGCGCAATCGTTTCGCCGCGCTCAACCGCGCGGGCGATGATCTTGTCGTCGATGTCGGTGATGTTGCGCACATAATTGACTTCAAAACCGGACGCGCGCAACCAGCGTTGCACCATGTCAAACACCACCATGACCCGGGCATGGCCCAGATGGCAATAGTCGTACACCGTCATGCCGCACACATACATGCGCACCTTGCCCGGTTCAAGCGGCACGAATACCTGTTTCTCACGCGTCAGCGTGTCGTAAATTTTCAAGGTGCTCATGGATGAATAGTCTGTTTCGGTCGGGAAGTTGCTGCATCGCGAGGTAGGCGCGTCGCGCATCTGCATGGTCAGCGCCAACGCCTTGCAACAAGGCCGCCAAAACTCTCTTGCGAGGTGGTTTTTGATAAAATGACTTTTTGGCGGAGTATAGCATTGATGAAAATCAGCGACGCGTCCGCCCAGTATCAGAAACCGGGTGCTGATGACGTTTCCCGGTGCTATCCGGAACGCCGTCAGGGACCAAAATCCGTCGGGCGCATATCCTGCACACCGCAATTTTCAAGGGATCATCGATGCAAGCTTCACGTCGCAAATTCACCGCCCTGCTGGCCGCCCTGCCGCTGGCGAGTACCATCAGCCTGGCACATGCCGCCGAGGCGCCACAAGTGGCACTGAAAACCAGCATGGGCGAGATCGTGCTGGAACTGTATCCGGACAAAGCACCGAAGAGCGTGGACAATTTTTTACGCTACGTCAAGGACGGCCACTACAACGGCACCATCTTCCATCGGGTCATCAATGGCTTCATGATCCAGGGCGGCGGCTTTGACGCCGGCATGCAGCAAAAGCCGACGCGCGAGCCGATCCCGAACGAAGCCAAGAACGGCTTGAAAAACGCCACCTACACGGTGGCCATGGCGCGCACCTCGGCGCCGCATTCGGCCAGCGCCCAATTCTTCATCAACGTCGCCAATAACTCCGCGCTGGATTATCCGAGTCAGGATGGATGGGGCTATGCGGTGTTCGGCAAGGTCGTCAAGGGTACCGAAGTGGTCGATCAGATTCGCCAGGTCAAGACCGGCAGCAGCGGCATGTACCGCGACGTACCGGCTACCCCGGTCGTGATCGAGTCGGCCGCCCTCGTCAAGTAAGGTCTTTTATCATCCCCATTCTCATCCACCAGGAAATCCCATGGCTGTTCTGCTCACTACCAATCACGGCAACATCAAGATCGAACTGGACGCCGACAAGGCACCGAAAACCGTCGCCAACTTCCTTGGCTACGTCAACTCCGGCCACTACAACGGCACCATCTTCCATCGCGTGATCGATGGCTTCATGATCCAGGGTGGCGGTTTCGAACCCGGCATGAAGCAGAAACCGACCACTGCCCCGGTGGAAAACGAAGCTGCCAACGGCCTCAAGAACGAGCCTTACAGCTTGGCCATGGCGCGCACTTCGGATCCGCACTCGGCGTCAGCGCAATTCTTCATCAACATCAAGAACAATAGTTTTCTCGATCATCCGGGGCAGGACGGCTGGGGCTACTGCGTGTTCGGCAAGGTGGTCGAAGGCACCGAGGTGGTCGACCGGATCAAGGCGGTCAAGACCACGCGCACCGGCATGCACGCCGACGTCCCGGTCGATGATGTGATCATCGAAACAGCGGAAGTGGTCTGAGTCGCCACGCCCGCCATCACCGATCACGGCCCGCAGGATGTCGGACCTGAGCCTGCGGCCACCCGCTACGACGGACTCGGCGCAACCGGAAATGGTTGCGCTTTTTGTTTCCGATCTGCACTTGCAACCCTCGCTGCCACGCACCACCCAAGTCTTTTTCGATTTTCTTAAGAAGCACGCACGGCAGGCGCGGCGGCTATACCTGCTGGGCGACCTGTTTGAGTCCTGGGTTGGCGACGATGACATCGCGACGCCGTTCAACCAGGAGATCGTCGACGCCATTCGTGACGTGGCGAATGCCGGGGTTGCCGTATTCTGGATGGCCGGCAATCGCGATTTCCTGGTCGGCCCGGAATTCGCAGCGGCAGCTGGCCTGACGCTGCTGCCCGATCCGTTCGTTGCCGAATTTTCCGACTTGGTGGACGCACCTGGCCCATGCCGGATCATTCTCACCCATGGCGACGCTCAGTGCACGGACGATATCGGCTACATGCAATTCCGCGCCGAGGTGCGACAGTCCGCTTGGCGGCAAGCGTTTCTGGCGCTGCCGCTGGCGCAGCGCAAAACCATCGTTGCCGGCATGCGCGGCGGCAGCCGCGCAGCGCAACGCCTGAAGGCGGCCAACATCATGGATGTGAATGCGGGCGCGATTACGCAGTTGTTCGCCGCCAGCGGCGCCCACGTGATGATCCACGGCCACACGCATCGTCCGGCCTTGCACGAATATGCCAGTGATACCGGCGTGCGGAGGCGTTACGTCTTGCCGGATTGGGACGGCGACACGACGCCAACGCGTGGCGGCTGGATCGGGCTGGATGCGCACGGCGCATTGCACCGCTTCGAGATTACGGGTGATGTGCTGGACTGATCAGGACAAACTTCGGCAGTGGCCGCTGCAGCACTGCCATGGAATCTGATATTGCCGGAGTATGCATCAAATACGACGGACATATACCCGGAAATAGACCATGCCAGCAGGAGTATATGTAGTAGGAAGACTGCCAGGGCAAGCGCCCGTGGGCCGCATCAGTCGAACTGCTGTTTGAACCGCTCGAACTGCTGCGCCAGCTCTTGCAGCTCGCGCCGCAAGCTTGCCACTTCCTGTTCCAGCTGCGCCACGCGCTCATCCCGCCCGGCCACTGGCGAACGTGCGGACGATGCCGCCGCCGCTTGCTGCAGCGCCAGCGTACCCGCTCCCGCCAGCAGATGCGCATAACGGACTTCCTTCGAGCCCGGCGTGCGCTCCAGCCGTGCAACCAGGGGCGGGTATTTGTCAATCAGGAATTGCAGGCCCTCTTCCACCTCGGCGATGCTGGCAAATTCATGCAGGCGGCCGCTGCGGCTGCGCACTTCTCCCGCAGTCTGTACGCCGCGCAGCATCAGCATGACCAGGATGGCCAGCTTGTCCTGCGGCAACGTCCATTTGATGCGCAGGCGGTGTTCGTACTTGGTGACCCGGGCGCCGGCCTGCTGCACTTCATTCACCAGTTTTTGCTCGATCAGGCGCAGCAGTGTCTGCTGTACCGCCGGCTCGTCCACCGACATCACCGGATCGCGGCTGGAGAGCTGGTTGCAGCCAGTGGTCAGGGTATTCAGCGATAACGGATAATTGTCCGGCGTCAGCGCTTCCTTTTCGGCCAGCACGGCCAGCACTCGAATTTCGAGCGGATCGAGCACGGATTCCTCCGCTGGCGCGGATACGGTCTGGTCATCGGTCATGTGCGGTTCACTCGACCAAGCGGCTCAACTCGGCCGGATTGAACTTATCGATTTCCGGCAAGGTTTCGCAAGTGATGCCAGCCGCCTTGAGCGCGGCGACGATCTTCATCAGCTGCTCTTCCTGAATGGCGGCGTTGTCGATCAAGCCGTGCAACGCCTTGGACAGCGGATCATCGCCATTTGGCGTCACGCCGTAGGCGGCGAACATGCGTGCGGCGGCTTCTTCGCGCACATTCATGTTTTCCTTCTGGATGATGCGCGCCGGATTGCCGACCGCCGTGGCACCTGGCGGCACTTCCTTGACCACCACCGCATTCGAGCCGATCTTGGCCGCCTCGCCGACGGTAAACGCGCCCAGCACCTTGGCGCCGGCACCGATGATGACGTTATTGGCCAGCGTCGGATGGCGCTTGGCGCCCTTGTGCAAGGACGTCCCACCGAGCGTCACGCCCTGATAGATGGTGCAATCGTCACCGATCTCGGCGGTTTCGCCGATCACCACGCCAAAACCGTGATCAATGAAGACGCGCCGCCCGATCGTCGCGCCCGGGTGAATTTCGATCCCGGTCAGTCCGCGCGCCACATGCGAAATGAAGCGCCCCAGCCACTTCAAGTCGCGCAGCCAGCACCAGCGGGCCCAGCGATGCATAACGATCGCATGCAAACCGGGGTAGCAGGTCGCGACCTCCCATACCGTGCGGGCGGCTGGGTCGTGGGCCATGATATTGTCGATGTCTTCGCGGATTCGGGTCAGCATAGGAATTCGGTGCCTCCTTCGGAGGCGCAGTGGGTGTCATGATGCGCCGTTGCAGTTGGCGCCGTACGTGGCCCGCGGGCGGGCGCAACCGATGATTATCGCGGCATTATAAAAGCTGCCGGCAGCAGCGCGCTCGCCATGCATGCATGAACGATCAGGTGCGCGCCAGGCGCTGACGCCGCGCTTCGTACAGGCAGACGCCCGATGCCACCGATACGTTCAGGCTGGCCACCGAGCCGAACATCGGCACGCTCACCAGCATGTCGCAAGTCTCGCGCGTCAGGCGGCGCATGCCTTCGCCTTCGGAGCCCATCACCAGCGCCGCCGGGCCGGAAAAATCGGCCTCGTACAAGCTTTTTTCGGCGCTGTCGTCGGTGCCAATCAGCCAGATATCGCGCTCCTTCAACTCGCGCAAGGTGCGCGCCAGGTTGGTCACCGTGATGTAGGGCACGGTCTCGGCGGCGCCACTGGCGACTTTCGCCGCTGTCGCATTCAGCCCGACCGCGCGATCCTTGGGCGCGATCACCGCGTGCGCGCCGGCACCGTCGGCCACGCGCAGACAGGCGCCCAGATTGTGCGGATCGGTGATGCCGTCCAGCACCAGCAACAGCGGCGGCCCATCGATTGCATCCAGCAATTCATCCAGATTGCGCGCCAGCGACAATTCCCCGGCTTTCGCCACCACACCCTGGTGGCGGCGCGTGCCGACGATGTTGTCCAGACGCTGATCGTCCGCCTGGATGATGCGCACATTGGCGGCCTGGGCTGCGCGCAGCAATTCCTGCATGCGGCGATCGTGGCGCCCGGCATCGACGTAAATTTCCTCGACCGACGACGCCTCGTGGCGCAAACGCGCGGTCACGGCATGGAAGCCGAAAATCATTTTGCTTTTCATTGCTTAGCGTTTCTTTTTGGCGGGGTTGGGATGCGGCTTCAGCAGTGCCGCCCGGCTAGAACCGGTGGCGCTCGAGCGGGCCGGCGTTTTCGCCTTATTGGCCGCAGGCGCGATCTTCGGAAGCTTGCTTTGTTTCGCTGGCGGCGCCGATTTTGGCTGAGCACGACGCGTCGGCTCGACTTCGGCACGGCGCGCGGTTTCGCTTTTCGGAACCGTCTTGACCGCCGGTTCATGCATCAGCCGCAAATCGATCCGACGTGCATCCAGATCGACCCGGCTCACCTGCACCTTGACGCGATCAGTCAGCTGATAGCGCATTCCGGTGCGCTCGCCGCGCAATTCGTGGCGCGCCTCGTCGTATTGAAAATAATCCGCCCCCAGTTCGGTCACGTGCACCAGGCCTTCGATGAACAGCGTATCGAGCTGGACGAAAATGCCGAAACTGGTTACCCCGGAAATGGTGCCGGTAAATTCCTCTCCAAGCCGGTCGCGTATGAAATAGCACTTCAGCCAGGCTTCGACATCGCGCGAAGCCTCGTCGGCGCGCCGTTCATTGGCCGAACAATGGATGCCGAGCGACTCCCATACCGAGAGATCGCCCTCGCGCTGCTTCTTGCCTTCCGCCTTGTCCCGTACCTGCTGCTTGCGCGCCGCCGGCGACAACGTCGTATTCAGGCTGCCGACATCGAGCCCCTTGGGATCGTAACGCTTGCCTTGCAAAATCGCCTTGATGGCGCGGTGCGTCAACAAGTCAGGGTAGCGCCGGATCGGGCTGGTGAAATGCGCGTAGGCTTCGTAGGAAAGGCCGAAATGGCCGATATTTTCCGGGCTGTACACCGCTTGCTGCATCGACCGCAGCAGCATCGTTTGCAGCAGCAGCGCATCCGGCCGCCCCATGATTTTTGGCAGCAGCACGGCATAGTCGGAGGCGGCAGGCGTGTCGCCGCCCGCCAGATGCAATCCGACCTGCTTCAGGAAGGTGCGCAACTGTTCGAGCTTTTCCTTGGTCGGCACCGCATGCACGCGATACAGCGCCGGATGCTGGTGGCGCTGCAACAGGTCGGCGGCGCAGACGTTGGCCGCCAGCATGCATTCCTCGATCACCTTGTGTGCGTCGTTGCGGGTACGCGGCAGGATCTGTTCGATCTTGCCGGCGGCATTACAGACGATATAGGTTTCGGTCGTTTCAAAATCAATCGCACCGCGCTGCCGCCGTGCCTGCAGCAGCGCCTGATATGCCTCGTGCAGATGCAGCAAATGCGGCACCAGCGCCGGCCGCCGCGCCGCTTCCGGGCCGGAGGTATTGCCGATGATGGCGGCGACTTCCGTATAGGTCAGGCGCGCCGCCGAATGGATTACTGCCGGATAGAACTGATAAGCCTTGATCTCGCCCTTGCTGGAGATCACCGCGTCGCACACCAGTGTCAGGCGATCGACGTCCGGATTCAGCGAGCACAGGCCGTTCGACAGTTTTTCCGGCAGCATCGGAATCACCCGGCGTGGGAAATAGACCGAGGTGCTGCGCTCCAGCGCATCGGCATCCAGCGCATCCTTGGGCTTGACATAGTGACTGACGTCGGCGATCGCGACGATCAGGCGATAGCCGCTGTTACGGCCGCTCTTGATCGGCTCGCAGTACACCGCGTCATCGAAGTCGCGGGCATCTTCGCCGTCGATTGTCACCAGCGGGATGTCGCGCAAATCGACCCGCTCGCCCAACTCACTCGGCTGCACATGATCCGGTAGCTTGCTGGCCTGCTTCAGCGCCGCAGCGGAAAATTCGTGCGGAACGCCATATTTGCGTACTGCAATTTCGATTTCCATGCCGGGATCATCAATATCACCGAGAATCTCAACGATCTTGCCGACCGGCTGTGCATAGCGCGACGGCTGCTCGGTCAGTTCGACGCTCACCACCTGCCCGGTCTTGGCTTTGCCAGGCGAACCCGCCAGCAGGATATCCTGGCCGATCCGCTTGTCTTCCGGCGCCACTACCCACACCCCGTTTTCATTCAGCAAGCGGCCGATGACGTGGGTATTGGCACGCTGCACCACCTCGACGATCGTGCCTTCCGGCCGGCCGCGACGATCGGTACCAACGATCCGGGCCTGCACGCGGTCGCCGTGCAGCACCTTCTGCATTTCTTTTTCCGGCAAGAAAATATCGCCGCTGCCGTCGTCCGGAATCAAAAAGCCATAGCCATCGCGATGGCTACTGACCTTGCCCTCGATGAAATTGGGCAAATGGCTCAGTTCGAAATAACCGGCGCGATTCGAGGTGATCTGGCCGTCGCGCTCCATCGCATTCAGGCGGCGCGTCAGCCCGTCCAGTTCTTCGCGCTGGACGCCGAGCGCGTCTGCCAATGAGTTCAGGTTGTATGGTGCAGTCGCACCGCGCAAAATACCGAGAATGTCCTCGCGGCTGGGAATAGTGTAAGGATATTGGCTCAAAAGCGTATTTCTTCAGTTTGGATATTCAGTTGTGATAAATCGGAAGTCAGTGTAACGGAGCAGCGGGCTTTTTGCCTAACGCACCAAAAGCGCGAAAAAAGAGCGGCGCGCAGTTTGACTTTCAAGGCTTTTCCGCTATAATCGCTTCCTTTGTTGGCCCACGTGGCGGAATTGGTAGACGCGCATGGTTCAGGTCCATGTGCCGCAAGGTGTGGGGGTTCGAGTCCCTCCGTGGGCACCACGGTAATCAGGAAAAACCCGTTGATTCGTCAACGGGTTTTTCCGTTTACAGGCTTGCCGGATACGCAGCAAATCCTCTTGCGCAGTTCGATCCCGGCTGTCCCTGCCGGTGCGGGTACGGCGCCCGGTACAAAGCGACGGGATGCCACGCACCGCGCAAGATGTAATATTACGCCTCCCCTTTCTTCATCCAGGCGGCCAGCTGATGCGGCCGCAAACCGTCATATTCCTCGAACGGCTGGTGAATCCAGGGGTTGGTCGGCAAATAATCGAGATAAAAATCCGGTTTGATCGACGAGCAGCCCTTGCACCAGATTACGGCGGACTTGATCTCGGTAATGGCCGGAAAATTTTCCTTCAGATGATGCTGCACCTTTTCCAGCGTCACCCCGGAATCCACCAGGTCATCCACCAGCAGCACCTTGCCGGACAATACGCCTTTGGTCATCGTAATGTATTTCGCGATATCCAAGTCTCCACGCACCGTGCCGGCCTCCTGCCGGTAGGAACTGGTCGAGAGAATCGCCAGCGGCACATCGAAGATGCGGGAAAAGATATCGCCCGGCCGCAAGCCGCCGCGTGCCAGGCATAACACCTGATCAAATTTCCAGCCCGACTCGTGCACCAGCAACGCCAGGCGCTCGATGGCGCGGTGGTATTCATGCCAGGATACCCACAGATCTTTATCGGTCGATTCGCCCATATTTTCACCCATGATTTCTTGCTATTTGAATGGATGGCGCAAGACGATGGTCTCTTCGCGATCCGGGCCGGTCGATACCATATCGATCGGCACCCCGGTCAGCTGTTCTATGCGCTTGATGTAGGCCAAGGCATTGGGCGGCAACGCCGCCAGCGATTGCATGCCGACCGTCGATTGCTGCCAGCCCGGCATTTCCTCATACACTGGAACGCAACGTGCGGCATCCTCGGCGCCAATTGGAAAAATATCGATCTTGCGCCCGTCCAGCATATAGCCGGTGCACAGCTGCAGCGTTTCCAGTCCGTCCAAGACATCGAGTTTGGTCAGGCAAATGCCGGTGACACCATTGATTTGCACCGAACGCCGCAACAGCGCCGCGTCGAACCAGCCGCAACGCCGTGCCCGCCCGGTGACCGTACCGAATTCGTGACCTACCGCCGACAAATGCTGGCCGACGCCGTCCGCGGTCGACAGCTCGGACGGAAAGGGGCCAGAACCGACACGCGTGGTATACGCTTTGGTAATGCCGAGCACGTAATGCAGCATGTTCGGCCCGACACCGGCGCCGGCTGCGGCGTTGCCGGCGACACAGTTACTCGAGGTGACAAACGGATACGTGCCGTGGTCGACATCCAGCATGCTGCCCTGCGCGCCCTCGAACAGCAAATGACCTCCAGCGGCATGCGTCGCATATAGCGCACTAGGGATATCCGCCAGCATCGGGGTGATGCGCGGCGCGGTGGCCAGTGCATCGTCCAGCGTTTTTTGATAGTCGACCGGCTGCACCTTCAGGAAATGGCTCAGCACGAAATTATGGTACTCGAGATTCTCGCGTAGTTTCTCGGCAAAACGCTGTTCGTTCAGCAGATCCGCCACGCGAATCGCGCGCCGTGCCACCTTGTCCTCGTATGCCGGGCCGATGCCCTTGCCAGTAGTGCCGATTTTTGCATCGCCGCGCGCCACTTCGCGCGCCACGTCGACTGCGACGTGATAGGGCAGGATGATCGGGCAGGCTTCCGACACTTTCAGGCGCGAAGTCACTTCGACCCCGATCGCCTCCAACTTGTCGATTTCACGCAAGAGGTCCGGCACCGACAGCACCACGCCATTGCCGATATAGCAGGCAACGCCGGCGCGCATGATGCCCGACGGGATCAGCTGCAATGCCGTTTTCTGGCCGTTGATGACCAGTGTATGGCCAGCATTATGGCCACCCTGGAAACGTACCACTGCCTGTGCATGGTCGGTGAGCCAATCAACAATTTTTCCCTTGCCCTCGTCGCCCCATTGGGTGCCAATGACAACGACGTTTTTTGCCACGCTTTTCTGTACCATTACTTATTCCACATCCTTGAGAATCCAATTTCCATTTTCAGCCACTACTACCCGATCGCAATCGAATTCATCGGGGCTGGTCTGTTGACCGGGCAAACTTTGAATCACCACCTCGCCATTTGCACGCCAAGCCGCAATTTTCCGGCGCAACACCGGATCCGTGCTCCAGGGTGCACAAATGGCAAATTTACGCTCTGCGACTGGCAACAAGCGCGCCAGTTCACGCAAATCCATCGAAAAACCGGTCGCCGGACGCGCCCTGCCGAAAGCTTCGCCGACGTGATCGTAACGTCCGCCGCGCACCACTGCATTCGGCAAGCCGGGCACGTAGACGGCAAACATGACTCCGCTGTGATAGTGATAGCCGCGCAAGTCGGCCAGGTCGATGGTCACATCGGTGCTCGCCGCCAGTTCCACCAGCGACTGCAGTTCGTTCAGTGCCTTCTGGATGCCGGCCATTTGCGGCAGTATGCGCCGCGCCTCGGCCAGCACCGCCGCATCCCCATACAGCCCCGGTAAAGCCAATAGCGCGGCCCGCGTCACCGGCTCAAAACTCCTGGTAATTTCATGCAGGCCAGGCAAGTCCTTGGCGCCCAACAGTGCAAAGAGTTCCGCTTCGTACTCCTTGGCTCTTGGATCATTGGCCACCAGCGCGCGCAATACGCCGACATGGCACAAATCCAGGCGCAAGCGCGAGATGCCTGCCAGCGCCAGGCAAGACAGCGCCAACTCCTGGATTTCCGCATCCGCCTCCAGCCCCGCGTGGCCATAAATTTCTGCACCGATCTGGAACGGTTCGCGCGTCGCATGCAGCCCGCTAGGCAAGGTACGCAACACCGAGCCGGCATAGCACAGACGGGTGATGGAGGAGCGATTCAGCAGATGGGCGTCGATTCGCGCCACCTGGGTCGTCATGTCGGCACGTACGCCCATGGTTCGGCCGGACATTTGATCGACCAGTTTGAATGTGCGCAGATTCGTATCTTGCCCGGCGCCGGTCAGCAGGGATTCCAGATATTCCAGCATCGGCGGCATGACCATCTCATAGCCGTAGACACGAAAACGGTCCAGCATGAGGCGCCGTAACTCTTCGATCTTGCGCGCTTCAGACGGCAAGACGTCGGCGATACTTTCAGGAAGAACCCAATGTGGCATAGGATAAAAATTAAAAGAGTCTGCCAAATCGGGCGTGGCGAGATGAAGCAAAACGTCAAGCCGGATGGCCATATCCGCCTATCCGGACATTCCGTATTGGCGTAGAAATCCGGGCGCAATATGCAATTAAAGAAAAAACGCAGGAACGCAGATGCAGCCAATTACCGGCGGCATCTGCGTTCAGCTCCGACAACAAGTCACTTTTTCCGTATCACTTACTTCTTCGGCGCTGCGGCGCTGCCGCCTGGAGCCTTGAAATACCTGAAGAATTCGGAGTTCGGATCAACTACCAGCAGATCGCTGCGCGTTTTGAAACTAGCTCGATAGGCTTCCAGACTTTGGTAAAACTTGTAAAACTCGGGGTTTTGACCAAACGCCTCGGCGTAGGTGCGTGACGCTTTCGCATCGCCGTCACCGCGTATCTTTTCCGCATCCCGATAAGCATCGGCCAGAATCACGACTCGCTGTCGATCGGCATCGGCCCGAATCTGTTCCGACTCGGCAGCACCGGTCGAGCGCAATTCGTTGGCAACCCTGGCACGCTCGGACTTCATTCGGTCATAAACCGAGGCATTGATCTGATCGACATAATCGACACGTTTCAAGCGCACATCGATGATCTCGACGCCGATTTGCTTCGCTTCGTCCTGTACTTTTTTGCGAATCGCATCCATCACCTTGCCACGTTCGCCCGAAATCACTTCACGCACCGTACGCTTGGTAATTTCCTCGTTGAGCGCAGCCTTCACGATTTGCGCCATACGGTTTTGCGCACGCCGCTCGTCGTTGCCGAAACTGACGAAATACAGCCTTGGATCGGTGATATGCCATTTGACGAAGGTATCCACCAGGATATTCTTCTTTTCCGCGGTAATGAAACGGTCGGTATCTGCTGCGTCGATCGTCAAAATTCGCTTATCCAGGAACAGCACATTCTGGAACGGCGGCGGCAGCTTGAAATGCAATCCCGGATCATTGATGACTTGCTTGACTTCACCCAGCGCAAAGACGATGGCGTATTGGCGCTGATCGACCACGAACACCGTAGACAACAAAATGAACAAGGCGATCAGCCCCAGGATAACGGAGGTCACGAGGCGATTCATTATCGGCCCTCCCGTTGACGCGAATCCCGGGCACGAACATCGCGCTGGCTGTCGATCGTCGACGGCACCTCGGCATCACGCTTGCCATCCTGAACCATCGGCACCGTTGGCGTCAGGCCGGAAGCTTTGCTGCCCGCCAAGTCGGTAGCCGCAGCCTGCGCGATCAGTTTGTCGAGCGGCAGGTAAAGCAGATTATTGCCGCCCTTGGCATCGATCATGACTTTGGTGGTATTCGCAAATATTTGCTGCATGGTTTCAAGGTACATGCGGTCACGGGTAACGGCCGGCGCCTTTTGATATTCGGTCAACACCTGCTTGAAGCGCGAAGCATCACCGTCGGCAGTTGCCACCACTCGAGCACGATACGCTTCCGATTCCTGCATCAGCCGCGACGCTGCACCGCGGGCTTTCGGGATAACGTCATTCGCGTACGCCTGCCCCTCATTTTTCTGCCGTTCACGATCCTGCCCGGCCTTGACTGCATCGTCAAACGCCGCCTGCACCTGCTCGGGCGGCTGTACGCCTTGCATCGTCACGTTGGTGATCTGGACGCCGGTCTTGTAGAGGTCGAGGATGCGCTGCATTAATTGACTTGTATCGAGCGCCACCTTCTCGCGCCCTTCATACAATACAAAATCCATCTTGCTTTTGCCGACGATTTCCCGAATCGAGGTTTCGGCAACCTCACGTACCGTCGGTTCGGGGTCGCGGTTATTGAAAAGCCAGTCCGGCGCGCTTTTCAGCGTATATTGCACGGCAAACTGGATATCAATGATGTTTTCGTCCTCGGTCAGCATCAATGCTTCTTGCAATTGCTTGTTCTTGGTGTTTGAACGATAGCCGACCTCCACCGTGCGCACCTGGGAAAGATTGACGGTTTCCTGGCTTTGGATCGGATACGGCCAGCGCCAGTTGAAGCCTGGCAGCGACATATGACTGTATTTACCGAACGTCAGAACGACACCGGTCTGACCTTCCTGCACAATGAAAAAACCGCTGGCAAGCCACAAAAACAGCGCAATGACCGCGATCACGCCCGCACCTATTCCAGTGCCTTTCATGTCCGGGGTAAATCCGCCGCCACCGGAGTCGCCACCACCCTTACGGTTACCGAACAGGCGATTCAGACGCTGATTGAAGTCGCGCCATAATTGATCGAGATCGGGTGGGCCGTCGTTCGGCTTTCTGCCATCCTGCTGCTGATTTTGCTGATTGCCGCCCTGGGAATCGCGCCCCCAGCGTGGATCGTTCAACGAAAATCTCAAGCCGCGTTTTTTTAAAAAGGAAACAAGCATTCTATGAGGATCCGGCTTCTTAAAATTATGGGTTGGAATGCCCGCTAACATCGTTCAAATTTCAGCCGCTATCGTCGCAACCTGTACTTTATCGATATGCGCCGTAGCGGTCATCTGTACAAATTCCGCAATGGCCTGACGCAGCAAATCCAAACCGGCCCCTGTTTGAGCGCTGATAAAAATACGCCGGATTTTATCATACTCATCACGCTCGGCCGCCGGCGCGAAGTCAGTCGCATCAATCTTGTTCCATACAAGGATTTGCGGTACCTGATCGGCACCGATTTCCTTCAAGACCGCATTGACCTGCGCCACTTGCTCCAGCCTGGCCGGGCTGGCGGCATCCACCACGTGCAGCAGCAGATCGGCGTGCGCGGTCTCGGCCAAGGTGGCGCCAAACGCTGCCACCAACTGATGCGGCAATTCCCGTATAAATCCGACGGTATCCGACACCACTACATTACCGGCTTCACCCAGGTAGACACGGCGCGAGGTGGTATCCAGCGTCGCAAATAGCTGGTCGGCAGCATACACTCCGCTTTTGGTGAGCGCATTAAACAGGGTCGATTTACCGGCGTTGGTGTACCCGACCAGCGAGAGCGAAAAAGTGGCGTTGCGCTCGCGCGCGCGGCGCTGGGTTGCATGCTGACGGCGCAGTTTGTCCAGCCGGGAACGCAGCGCCTTGACGCGAATTCCCAACAGCCGCCGATCCGTTTCCAGCTGTGTTTCACCTGGTCCACGCAAGCCGATACCCCCTTTTTGCCGCTCCAGGTGCGTCCAGCCGCGAATGAGGCGGGTCGCCAGATGCTGCAGTTGCGCTAACTCAACTTGGATTTTGCCCTCGTGGCTCTTCGCCCGTTGGGCGAAAATGTCCAGAATCAGGCTGGTGCGATCCACTACCCGGGTCTGTATGGTGCCTTCCAGGTTGCGCTGCTGTGCCGGCGTCAGCGCATGATTGAAAATCACGATATCGAGTTGATGCTCGACCACCAATTGCGCAATTTCCTGAGCCTTGCCGGAACCGACAAACAATGCAGTATCCGGGGTCGTTCGCTTGCCGGAGACGGTGACAATAGGCGTCGCGCCAGCGGATTTGGCCAGTAAGGCCAACTCGTCCAGAGTAGCCCTGAAATCGGTATTGCCGAAATCAATGCCGACCAAGGCTGCGCGCATGCTACCGACGGCTGTCAAGGCGAGGTTCTGGCCGACATCACTCTGACTCGGCTTCAACGTTCAGATTGACGGCGCGCGCCGGCACAACGGTTGAAATAGCATGTTTGTAAACCATCTGCGTCACCGTATTTCGCAACAGGACTACATATTGGTCGAAGGATTCAACATGGCCCTGCAGTTTGATTCCGTTCACCAGATAGATCGAAACCGGAATGTGTTCTTTTCGTAAGGCGTTTAGGAAGGGGTCTTGTAATAATTGCCCTTTGTTGCTCATGGCAGCTCCATTGTGTTGTTGTATTCAAGAATTGGAGGCGACCCATGAAATTTCAAGTCCCTCGCAAGAAGTGTATCTCACGACTTTAATCCATTTCGGGATTGGTCGCGAACAGCGGGCTATTTCGGCGGCCGCGCGTAGGGATTTTTCCCAGTTCGTAACTCGATACGCATCGGCGTGCCGATCAGCGAAAAAACATCACGGAAATGTTTTTCCAGATAGCGTTTGTAATTCTCGTCTATTGCTTCCAGCGCATTGCCATGGATCACCACAATCGGCGGGTTTTTTCCGCCCTGATGTGCGTAACGCAGCTTGGGCCGAATCGATCCCTTGCGCCGTGGCTCCTGCCGCTCCACTGCCTCGATCAACGCCCTGGTCAGCTTGGGAGTCGTCAGGTCAGCCATGGCGGCGGCATAGGCAGCATCCACGGATTTCATCAGCGGACCGACACCGGTTCCTTTCAGCGCGGAAATAAAATGGAATTTGGCGAAATGCAAGAAGTCGAGCTTGCGTTCCAGGTCGATCTTGATCTCGTCACGCTCGACACTGGTCAATCCATCCCACTTGTTCACCGCCACCACCAGCGCCCTGCCGGTTTCCAAAATAAAGCCGGCGATATGGGCATCCTGCTCGGAAATATCTTGCTGGGCATCAAGCAGCAAGATCACGACATTGGCTTCCGAGATGGATTGCAGCGTCTTCACCACGGAAAATTTTTCGATAGCCTCGAAAACCTTGCCGCGACGGCGGATACCGGCGGTATCGATCAGTGTATATTGCTGGGCGCCACGCTCGAACGAAATTTCGATGGAATCCCGCGTGGTTCCCGGCATATCAAAGGCGATCACCCGTTCTTCCCCAAGCAGCGTATTGACCAGCGTTGATTTACCCACGTTTGGACGGCCAACGATGGCGATTTTGACACCCTGTCCCGCTGCCGAAACGGGCTCGTCGACAACGGCTTGCGCACCCGCCAGCGCCAGATCCAGCGCCTCATCCACCAAATCCATGACGCCATCGCCATGCGCAGCGGAAATTACATAGGGGTCGCCCAGTCCCAACTCGTAAAAATCAGCCGCCACCGTCGTATATTTCATCCCCTCCGATTTGTTGACGACCAACATGACTGGGCGTCCGGCCTTGCGCAAAAAATCGGTGATGGTCTTGTCATGCGGCGTCAAGCCCTGGCGGCCATCGACGATAAAAACCACGACGTCTGCTTCCGCCACAGCCTGCCTGGTCTGCTTGGCCATCTCATGTAGAATGCCGTCTTTCGCGACCGGCTCGAAACCGCCGGTGTCGATTACCAGGAACGGTCGCTCGCCGATCCGTCCGTGGCCGTAGTGACGATCGCGGGTCAAACCAGGCAGGTCTGCCACCAGTGCGTCACGCGAACGGGTCAAGCGATTGAACAGCGTCGATTTACCAACGTTGGGACGACCTACAAGGGCAATAACCGGTTTCATCAAATCATTCTATTCAGTGGTCAAGGCAACCACGGTTCCAGCCTGGGTCTGGAAAACCAGCTTGCCGCCAGCGTCGACCGGCCCGGTCAGAATCGGGCTGCCATCGGTACCGACGCGGCCAATCAGCGCGCCATCCTCACGTGACAGGAAGTGGATATAACCTTGATAGTCGCCAACTGCAACGGCACGCCCGAACGCAGCCGGACTCGACAATCGGCGGAAAGCCAGCTTGTCATTGCGCCAGGCGCTAGCTCCGCTCTGACGTGAGAATGCCGTGACGGCGCCGCGTTCATCCGCTGCAAAGACTAAGCGCTGATCGACCGCCACTCCCACATAACTGGAAAATTGCTTGATCCAGCGCGCTGCTCCGGTGCTGGCATCAAAACAGCCGATGCTCCCCTGGTACGCTACCGCGCACACCTCGCGCTCCAGTAGCACCGGACTGCCCGAAGTATCAGCGATACGCTCCAACTCAGTGGTACCGCGCGGATCACCGACTGCGACCTCCCAACGCGGACCGCCATTACCAAGCGCCAATGCCGACAATCTGCCTCCAGGGAGGGCCACGAATACGGTCTCACCGCTGATCACCATCCCGGGCGCGGTGCGTAGTGTCAGCGGCGGCATTGCGCGCTGCACGGCCCAACGACGGGCACCGCTATTGGCATCATATGCAACGATGTGGTTATCCAGGCTGCGCACGATCACTAATCCCTGGCCGACCGCCGGTGCCGATAGAATTTCACTGCTGGCCTGCGCCTTCCAGCGTAGCTTGCCATCACCGTCGAAAACCAGCAGCACGCCCTTTTCCGCCGCAACGGCGACGGTATTGCCATCCGTGCCAACGCCCGCTGTCAGTGGACTGCCGGCATTGATACGCCACAGGGTGCCACCGCTGGCAGCATCGACCCGTATCAGGGAGCCGTCGGCCGCGGCGGCGAACACGCTATGGTTGGCTGCCGCCGGCGAAAACAAATAAGGGCCGCCACTCCCGATCGAAACTGACCATGCGGTGCGGAGCGCCAGCGACGGCTTGAAATCCACCAGAGCGGCTGGCGGATTCAGCGGCGGCGCCTTGCGCGCAAACGGATTCAGCGATGACAACGTCGAACATCCGCCCAATAAGACTAGCGCTCCCGCTGCTACAAGCTTGGCTGCAATATGCATTTTTTCCCCTTGTCCCTTTTAATCTGTCTGATCTGGCGGTTAACCAGCGCTCTGCACCGGCGCGCCACCGATCGCATCCAGCTTCAATTGCACCAATTGCCGTCCCGGGTTTTTGGCATCCATTTTTTCCAGTGCCAGCTGATAAGCGGTACGCGCCTCTTCCAGCTTGTTTTGCGCAACCAGGATATCGCCCTTGCGGTCGGCAACCTCGCCGTCAAACGCAGGCGGGAAAGTCCCGGACAGAACTTTCATCGCTTCGTCATAGGCTTTTTCATCCAGATGGATTGCGGCCAGCCGGATTCTCGCCAGCGCCCTGTATTCTTCGTCGCGTGCCTTGTCAGCAGCCCATTGCAATTGGGCACTGGCGGTTTTCAGGTCATTCGCATCAAACGCCACCTTGGCCGCCGTCAACGCCGCCATCTGCGCATACGCCGTACGACCGTATTTATCTTCCATGTCACTGGCAGCGCGCTGGACCCTGGCGTTGTCCTTGGCACCGACTGCCTTTTGCAGTTCTTCATAGAGTTGCGCGGCCTGCCCTGACTGGTTTGCTTGATACCAGTTCCACCCGGACCACGCAGCGTAGCTTCCGAGCGCGATAATCAGCAGCCACGTCACCAGATTGCCGTACTGGTTCCACCATGCCTTGAGGGTCGCAAGTTGTTCCTGTTCTTCGAGATCGTATGCCATGGCGGATAAATTTAGGGATGATAGTGAATGTGTTCATGGCCGTGCGTGTCACCGACTATTTGATCGACCAGATAGTCAGCCACCGCATCGAACGCGACAGCGACTTGCTGGCCATCGCCGTCGCTGTCACGCAAGGCCTTGATGGCGGCGGTGCCGGCGGCGATTTCATCGTCACCGACAATGATGGCGTAGGCCGCGCCACTGGCGTTCGCCCGTTTCATCTGCGACTTGAGGCTGCCGCTGGCGTTAGCCGCCGCGCAATGTAGCACAACATCCAGGCCGGCATCACGCAATCGTTCGCCCAGCACGAAGGTCTGCAATTGCGCCGCCTCGCCTTGGTGCACCAGATAGACATCGCACTGATTGGGGGCCAGCGGTTCGCCGCTGGCGCGCATCAACTCCAGCAAGCGCTCCACGCCCATGGCGAAGCCGCAGGCCGGCGTCGGTTTGCCGCCGAACATCTCGACCAGCGGGTCGTAGCGACCGCCACCGCAAACTGTACCCTGCGCCCCCAGTTGGTCGGTGACCCATTCGAATACCGTCCGGTTGTAGTAATCCATGCCGCGTACCAGGCGCGGATTGATCGTGAACGGGATATTGTTGTGGCGCAGAATTTTTTGCACCCCTTCGAAATGCGCCTTCGACTCGGCATCCAGATAATCCAGCAAGCGCGGCGCCGCATTGATCATGTCCTGCATGGCCGGATTCTTGCTATCGAGGATACGCAGCGGATTGGCATGCAAGCGCCGCTTGGCATCGGCATCCAGCACATCGCCGTGCTGCTCGAAATAGGCGATCAAGTCCGCCCGGTGCCGATTGCGGTCGGCGGCGTCACCGATCGAATTCAATTCGAGCCGGATATCCTGCAATCCAAGGTCGTCCCACAAGCGCTGGCACAGCATGATCAGTTCGGCGTCGATGTCCGGGCCGCCGAAGCCGAGCGCTTCCGCGCCGACCTGGTGGAATTGGCGGTAGCGGCCGCGCTGCGGCCGTTCATGGCGAAACATCGGGCCTGCATACCAGAGGCGTTTCGGGCCGTCATAGGTCAGATTGTGCTCGAGCACGGCACGCACGACGGAGGCGGTGCTTTCCGGGCGCAGGGTAAGCTGATCGCCGTTCATCGAATCGGTAAACGAATACATTTCCTTTTCGACGATATCGGTCACCGCACCCAGGCCGCGCGCGAACAAGGCGGTGGACTCTAGGATCGGGGTACGAATCTGCTGGAAGCCATAGCTCTTCAAGACCGTCTGCACGGTGTTCTCGAACAGCTCCCACAGGGGCGCGTCTGCCGGCAGGATGTCGTTCATCCCTTTCACACCGACGATTTTTTCTGCTTTTTTACTTTCCGACATCGTTTTCAGAGAGTTAATGGGGCGCATTCCGATTCTTGCGCCGAAAGAGGAAAAACTCAGGCGGCCAGGGTTTTGCCGTAATGGGACTTGACATAGGCCAGAACGATATCCTGGAATTCCTCAGCGATATGTTCTCCGCGCAACGTGAGTTTTTTTTCGCCGTCGACAAATACTGGCGCCGCCGGCGATTCGCCGGTACCTGGCAAACTGATGCCAATATTGGCATGCTTGGATTCGCCCGGGCCGTTGACGATACAGCCCATTACGGCCACATTCATGTTTTCCACACCCGGATATTGTTCCTTCCAGACCGGCATCTGTTCGCGTAAATAGGTCTGGATTTTGTCCGCCAGCTCCTGAAAGACGGTGGAGGTGGTGCGACCGCAACCAGGGCAGGCGATCACCATCGGCGTAAATTTCCGCAGGCCCAGGGTTTGCAGGATTTCCTGCGCTACCACCACTTCCTTGGTGCGGTCGCCGCCCGGCTCCGGCGTCAGCGAGATCCGGATCGTGTCACCGATGCCTTCCTGCAGCAAGACCGACAACGCCGCAGTGGAAGCAACAATGCCCTTGCTGCCCATGCCGGCCTCGGTCAGCCCGAGGTGTAGCGGATAGTCGCAACGTCGCGCCAACTCGCGGTACACCGCAATCAGGTCCTGCACGCCAGACACCTTGCACGACAAGATGATCCGATCACCCGGCAAGCCCAGTTCTTCGGCGCGCCGTGCATTCTCGATGGCCGAGGTGATCAAGGCCTCATACATCACTGCCTGCGCATCCCATGGTTGTGCGCGCTGCGCATTTTCATCCATCGTGCGCGCCAGCAAGGCCTGGTCCAGACTGCCCCAGTTGACGCCAATGCGCACTGGTTTGTCATACTTGCACGCAATCGCGATCATTTGCGCGAACTGGCTGTCGCGCTTGGCGCCATGGCCGACATTACCCGGATTGATCCGGTATTTCGACAAGGCCTGTGCGCACTCCGGAAAATCCCGCAGCAGCGTATGGCCGTTGTAATGGAAATCCCCGACCAGCGGCACATCGATTCCCATGCGGTCGAGATGATCCCGGATGGCGGGCACGGCTGCCGCCGACTCGGCATTATTGACGGTGATGCGCACCAATTCGGAGCCGGCGCGAGCCAGCTCCTTGACCTGGATCGCGGTCGCTACGATATCCGCGGTATCGGTATTGGTCATCGACTGGATCACCACCGGTGCTGCGCCCCCCACCCACACCTCCTGCTTGCGATAGCGAACGCTGACGCGGCGGCTTTGGCGGCGTGCAGCGGGCCCTGAGGAGATCGGAAGAGTGACGGATGACATGCTTGGCTTTACTTCAAGTTAATACGGGCCACATTGGTTGACGCCCCTGATTTCAAGTCCAGCGGAACGTTGCGCAAAGTGGCATCGACGCCAGCCGCATTACCGACCACCAGCGATACCGGCTCGACTATTTCGAACGTTTCCGTGGTACCTGCCCTTGCCAGGCGCGATACCACGACACTGCTGTCGGCGCGCTTGATTTCGATCCAGGAATCCTGGCGTAGCACCAGGCTCAACAAATCATTTTTGCCGGCCACCGAAGGTGCGGCAACCGTCGGGGATTCGACCATGAGCGCGGATACGGACGTCGGCGCTACCTGCGCGCCAGCTGTACTGGCGTCCACGGCCTGTATAACGCTTGGCGTCGCCAGCGGACTGATCGCGCTCGGCAGCGCGACATCGTTACTGGCCGCCACGGCCTCCGCGCCCACCACGCCTGCAACGGCATCCTGAGCCGGCGGCTGCCAGCCGACGGCAGCCAGCAAAGCTGGCGGCACAGCGGCCCGCCAATCGGCCTGTTGTACTCCCCAAATCAGCACGGCCAATCCCAGTGCCAGCGCTAGAAGCATCACGCCTTTCCGGTTGGGCGCCGCGCGCGCGTGCATTGACGGCAGCCGCGTCGCGGAAAACGGCGCCGCCAAATGCCCTTGCTTGCGTATGGATTCGATCGGCGAGTGCAGGTCGGCCGCTACCGCAGCCAGTAGCGGTGCCGAATCGATTTTCAGCAAGCGGGCATAGGTTCCAATAAAGCCGCGCGCGACCGTCATGCTGGGCAGCTCTTCCAGCCGGTCGGCTTCGATCGCCTCGATCTGGCGCGGCGCCAGTTTCAGTTGCGCCGCGACCTGCTCAACCGACCATCCCTGGGACTGACGCGCGGCGGCCAATTGCCGGCCGGGCAAAAGAGGCACGTCCAGCGGCGCGCCGCTCGCCTGCGTCAAATCCTCGAGCGTAGACGCATTGTTTGCCTGTTCACTCATCAAATGCTCCACGCAGGTAGCTTGCGTACTCCATAGACTCCGGGAAGCGCCGCCGCAACTGCGTTACCAAGCTGGCCTCGGCACTTTTTTGGCCTTGCCTGCGCTCCAGCTTGATCCCGACCCAAAGAATTTCTGCGCTTAATTGTCCGCTTTTCAGCGCACGATCGATATAAAACCGCGCCCGTTCATCGTCCTGCTGCTTGTAATACACCTTGGCGAGATTGGCGTTGACCGCCGCATTGCCCGGTTCGTGCTGGAACGCCTGCAGAAAATAGCGCTCGGCAGCAGCAGCGTCGTTCAGTTTCAGGCTGCAGACGCCGGCATTGTTCAGCGCCTTGGCCGGCGACTGGTACGATCGGTTGGCGAATGCCGCTTCAAAGTACGGCAGCGCCGCCCGCTCGCGCCCATTCTGGCACAGGAACCAGCCGTAGTTATTGGACAGGTCGGGATTGCGTGGTTGCAGCTTCAGCGCATGCAGCAAATTGTCTTCGGCCAGGCGCGTCTCGCCCATTTCCATGTAGATCAGTCCGCGCAGGTTGTAGGCGTCGGCAAAGGACGGGTCGGCGTTGAGCGCCTGCTTGATTTCATCCAGCGCCACTTCCAACTGGTGCTGACCGTAATAACCGACCGCCAGCTGCATGCGAATATGGGCCCGCTTCTGTGCCTCGGTCTGATCGGAACTGGTGCGCAATTCAGCCTGCGAACCCGCACCACCCATGCCGCCCTGACCCGCGGCACAGCCACCGAGTATGCCGATGAGCGCTAGCGCGGCCGCCAGCGGCAAGTGATGCAGGCGGTGCCTCACGAGGATATCTCCACCACGCGGCCAAAGTCCTTGCCATATTTCCTCTGATATTCAGCCATTTTCTGCATGCGTTCCTGCACCTTGGTGCGATCCTGCACCTCTCCTGCCAGTTGGCCGCAGGCAGCGTCGATATCATCGCCGCGCGTCTTGCGGATGGTGGTCACGATGCCCGCATCCATCAGGATCTGGGCGAAGGCCTTGATGCGCTGGTTGCCGGAACGGAGCAGCCCGGACTCAGGAAAGGGATTGAACGGAATCAGGTTGAACTTGCATGGCACATGCTGGGCACCGCCTTGCACCAAGGCCAGCAGCTCGTGCGCATGAGCGTCGCTGTCGTTGACACCATCCAGCATACAGTATTCAAACGTGATGAAGTCGCGCGGCGCATGCGGCAGGTAACGGCGGCAGGCATCCAACAGCTCCGCCAATGGATATTTTTTATTGAGCGGCACCAGGCTGTCGCGCAGTGCATCGTTCGATGCATGTAGCGACACCGCCAGCGCCACCGGACATTCCTGTGCCAGCTTGTCGATCATCGGCACCACGCCGCTGGTCGACAAGGTCACGCGGCGGCGCGACAGGCCATAGGCATTGTCGTCCAGCATCAGCTTCAATGCAGCCACGACCGGATGGAAGTTGAGCAGCGGCTCGCCCATTCCCATCAACACCACGTTGGTGATCTGACGCTCGCCCTTGGGGCCGGCCTCGATGCCCTTGCTGCGGCGCAGGGTAAATTCCGCCAGCCACAGCTGGCCGATGATTTCACCGGCCGTCAGGTTGCGGCTGAAACCCTGTTTGCCGGTCGAGCAGAAGCGGCAATTGACCGCACAGCCGGCCTGGGTCGAAATGCACAAGGTACCGCGGGTTTCTTCCGGGATGAACACCGCCTCGACCGCGTTGCCTTTACCGACGTCCAGCAGCCACTTGCGGGTGCCGTCGGCCGATATATGGTCGCTGATGATGCCGGGCGCGACGATATGGGCATGCTCCGCCAGCTTGTCGCGAAACGACTTCGCCAGATCCGTCATCGCCTCGAATTCGCTGGCTCCGAACTGGTGTATCCAGCGCTGCAGCTGCGTGGCGCGCATTTTGGCGCGGCGCGGCTCTTCACCCAACTCGATGCAGAATGCAAGAAGTTGGGGAAAATCCAGATCCAGCAGATTGGTAGCAGCAACGGCCATGTTCGACTCGATGTTCCGCCGCGCCGCGCCTAAACACTCACGCGACGGGCTTGGCGGAACGGTGATTAGCGCGAATAAACGTTCAGCGCCGGGAAAAAATAGGCGATTTCGACTTGCGCCGTCTCGGCCGCATCCGAACCGTGCACCGCATTGGCGTCGATCGAATCGGCAAAATCGGCGCGGATCGTGCCTTTTTCGGCTTTCTTCGGATCGGTGGCACCCATCAGGTCACGGTGCCGGGCAATCGCGTTTTCGCCTTCCAGGGCTTGCACGATGACCGGTCCGGAAATCATGAAGTCGACCAGATCCTTGAAGAACGGCCGCTCACGGTGCACGGCGTAAAAACCTTCCGCTTCGGCGCGCGACAGATGCATCATGCGGGCAGCAATGATTTTCAGGCCGGCATTTTCAAAACGGGTGTAAATCTGTCCGATTACGTTTTTTGCGACTGCGTCGGGCTTGATAATCGACAGGGTACGTTCAATTGCCATCTATGAAAACTCCAATGAAATGAAAGGGTTAAGGCGATAATCTGAAAATTTGTTTAGCCGGGAATTTTATCATGAAACAGTGTCACCTACTGCCCAGTATCGCGCCGCAGACTTCCCATCCGAACGACGTCCGTTGACGGGAGTCGTATATACTCCAATGATGTACTGATTCACATACCGCATTTTGCGGACACACTGGAGGCAAAATGAACCAAAACATTCAACCGGCATATGGCAGCGCCAGCACTTCGCTGGTGGTGCGCAACCGGGTATTGCGCAACACCTACTGGCTGCTGGCGATCTCGATGATCCCGACCATCCTCGGCGCCTGGCTCGGCGTGCAGTTCAAGCTGTCGCTGTTTGCCGGCAGCCCGATGATCGGCTTCATCGCCTTCCTGGCCATCGCATTCGGCTTCATCTTTGCGATTGAAAAAACCAAGACTTCCGGCCTTGGCGTGGTCGTCTTGCTCGGCTTTACCTTCTTCATGGGTGTCATGCTGTCGCGCCTGATCGGCCAGATTCTTGGCTTTTCCAATGGCGCCTCGCTGGTCATGACCGCATTTGGCGGCACTGCAGCGATTTTCGGCGTGATGGCAACCGTCGCCACCGTATCCAAGCGTGATTTTTCGGGGATGGGGAAATGGCTGTTTGCCGGCGTGCTGGTGATCATCGTGGCCGCGGCTGCGAATATTTTCCTGCAAATACCGGCCCTGTACATCACCATTTCGGTGGTCGCGATTGCCATTTTCTCGGCTTACATCCTGTACGACGTCCAGCGCGTACTGAATGGCGGCGAGACCAACTATATTTCCGCCACCCTGGCGATTTACCTGGACGTCTATAATATTTTCGCCAACCTGCTGGCCTTGCTCGGCATCTTCGGCGGCAGCCGCGATTAAGTGTCCTAGCCATAAAAAAAACCGGCCTTCGGGCCGGTTTTTTTATGTATACCTCATTTCATTCCAGCTGCGCCTCGACCTTGGCGGCAGCCGATTTTGTGCGCAGCAAATGCATCGGCCCGAACAATGCCTGCATCACCGGGTTGGTAATAAACGTCAGATTGTACGGATGCTCCGAAACCGCCTTTGGAAAGCGCGCACTGACCGGCAAGACATCCACCTGGGCAGCGATTTTGCCCCACAGCACCAGAGTCGGCAACGCCGCTCCTCTGGCATCGGCCTGTTCAGCCAGCGCTGTCAACACCGTCTGCATGAAAGGCAGC
>DATJCV010000402.1:0-24132 GCA_035497775.1 Burkholderiaceae bacterium
GCTTCTTCGGGCTTCGGTGGATGACCAAAATATTCAGTGCCGAGTTCGGCAAAGCCGAATTCTTCCTGTCCGGCGACTTCCCATAGAAATTCCAAATCGAGTTCGCCAGCGACCACCTTGGCTTCAGTCAGTAATTGAGCCGGCTCCGGCGCTGCAAATTGCAGCAACACGTCGCGCGCCTTGACCTTGGAGCGTTTGCCGGAGGGCATCTCAACCTGGTAAGCCTCGCCTTGCTGCGACAGGACTGCGCCGGCCTTGAAATCGCCCGATTCCTCGAAAAATAAATTCATGAATGCTTGCTTGTTGGTTGGTTGCGTGATGGTTGACTTGGTGCTTGCGTTAATCAGCGGATGCCCTGATTAGTCGTGCATGAATTGCGATCGTTCGGCAGCATCCGGCAAATCGAGATCGGCAATGGCCGGCAGAAAAAGCTCGGTAACCAGCAGGATACCGTTGCGACGGCGGTATTGGCAGCGCCGCGCCAACAGGGAATGATGAATCGAATCCGGCCCAAGCGCCGCACGAGCGCGCAGCATCAATGGGTGACGGCGTGGCAGGCGCGCGAACTGCAACGTGCCGCGTGTCACGCGCGGATCGCCGAACAGCGTCGTACCCAGCGAGCGCTCGCCCAGGGTGCCGAAAAACGGCCAGTCCGATGCGCAGGCGTGCAATGGGACGATGGTATGCGCATATACCATCGACCGCCCATCGCATTGCAGGAGTACCTCGCGCTCCTGCACACAGCATCGGCGTGGCAAGTGTGCCGCAGCAGCTTCATCCGCCAGACAAAGCGCGCGCCCCTGATGCAGCCGACGCACGCGAAACTGGGCGCAGCGCGCGCTCAGCTTGAACGTCAACGATGCTGTATCGAGCAACCAGCCACGCATCCGCCGCGTCGGATTGACGCCATTTACGTGCGCCAGCCAGCGCGCTTGGCTCCCGGCATGAGCCATTACTGACGGCCCTGTGCTGCGATACCGCAAAACTGCAACACCTGGTCCAGGTAGCGTTCGAAATCACTGATGCCATGGTCGCTGCCATTGATCACCAACTGCTGTGCACCGGCATAATGCGCGACCATTTCACGCCAGTCCAGCACCTCGTCCCCGGTGGCTGCCAGCAAGAAATAGCGCTGCGGCTCGCTGATCCGCGACACTGCCAATGCCTTTAGTTCATGAATATATTCGTGCCGAAATTCGAACGGCTGGCCGGAATGCCATGCACTGGTCACTCCCACGTACTGCTCCAGATCGTGCGGCGCCGCCACCGCCGGATTCAGCAACACGGCGCGACAACCGAATTGCTCGGCCAGCCAAGTCGCGTAATAGCCTCCCAACGAAGAGCCGATCAACGTCAGTTGCGATGGCGGACAGTCGCGCACCAATTCCTGCACCAGTCGGATCGCCTGGCTGGGCGACGCCGGCAGTTGTGGGCAACGATATTCGGCGTCGCGGCCCAGCGTCTGTAGACGTTGGGCAATCAACTGCGCCTTGAAAGATTGCGGCGAGGAGCGAAATCCATGGAGATACAAGATCATCGGCAGAGCGCGTCCAGGATTTTTTGATGCACGCCGCCAAAACCACCATTGCTCATTACCAATATATGGTCACCAGCATGGGCAGCCCCGGCTACGGCATGCACCAGCGCAGTCAGATCGTGATGCACCTGTCCCTTGGCGCCCAGTGGCGCCAGCGCCGCCACCAAATCCCAGCCGAGCGCATCGCGGCCGCCGCCCTGTGCGCCATAGCCAAACACCAAGTCGGCCTCATCCAGACTGGGTGCCAGAGCCGATTTCATCGCGCCCAGCTTCATCGTATTTGAACGCGGCTCCAACACCGCCAGAATGCGCGCGGCACCAACCTTCTGGCGCAAGCCGGCAACGGTGGTCGCGATGGCGGTCGGATGATGGGCAAAATCGTCGTAGACCGCGATGCCATTGACTATGCCGCGCAACTCCATGCGGCGCTTGACGTTTTCGAAGCGGGCAAGCGCCGCGATCGCCTGCGCCGGTGGCACACCGACATGGCGTGCGGCGGCGATCGCGGCCAGCGCATTGCGCCGGTTATGCTCACCCAGCAAGGGCCAGCGCACCGTGCCGTGCGACTCGCCGCGCCACAGTACATCGAAATCACCGTTGTCATGCTCGCGCAAAGTCCAGTCGCCACCGGCGACGCCCCCAAACCACTCGAGTTCGCTCCAACGGCCGCGTTCCAGGACGCGCCGCAGCGAAGCTTGATCGCCATTCACCAGCAAGCGACCGACGCCTGGCACGGTGCGCACCAGATGATGAAACTGGGTTTCGATCGCCGTGAGATCGGGAAAGATATCGGCATGGTCGTATTCAAGATTATTCAGGATCACGGTACGAGCACCGTAATGAACGAATTTGCTGCGTTTGTCGAAAAACGCGGTGTCGTATTCGTCGGCCTCGATCACGAAAAATGCCGAATCGTCCGGCGCAAGCCGTGCCGACACACCGAAATTGACAGGCACGCCACCGATCAAGAATCCCGGGGCATAACCCGCGTCTTCGAGTATCCAGGCCAACATCGACGAAGTCGTCGTCTTGCCATGCGTTCCGGCTACAGCGAGCACCCACTTATCACGAAGAATATAGCGGCCTATCCATTGCGGTCCGGACATATACGGTAATCCGCGATTCAGGATTTCTTCCATCAGCGGGTTGCCGCGCGACACCACATTACCAATCACGAACAGATCTGGCTGCAGAGCCGCCTGCTTCGGATCAAAACCCTCGATCAGCTCGATTCCCTGCGCCTCCAGTTGCGTGCTCATCGGCGGATAGACGTTGCTGTCGCAACCGGTGACCTTGTGTCCAGCTTCCTTCGCCAGCACCGCCAGACCGCCCATGAAAGTGCCACAGATGCCGAGTACATGGATATGCATTGTAAAATTCCGGGGATGAAGGATGCAGATTGGATGCCGTCGGCTTTTACCGGCGCAGCCACGATTTTACCCGACCGGCCGCTTTTCGGACCGGCGATTGGAGTGGCCAGGCCATGAACCAGCAAACCAATATTGATGCGCTGCGCGCCGAAATCGCGGCGGGCGCCGCGCGCCTGATTGCCGAAGACGGCATTGATTACGGCAGCGCCAAGCGCAAGAGCGCGCGGCGGATTCTCGGAGATGCGAGGATACGTGGCGACATCTTGCCGGATAACACGCAAATCGAAGAAGAAGTGCGTATATATAATCAGTTGTTTCTAGCGGAAAGTCAGCCCGCGCGGCTTTTGCAATTACGCCAGACGGCGTTACAAATGATGGAACAACTGGAGCGCTTCCGGCCTTATTTGACGGGCGCGGTACAAAACGGCACGGCTGGCGAGCATTCTGATATTCATTTACAGCTATTTCCCGACAATACTAAAGAGGTTGCCATATTTCTACTTGACCAACAGATTCATTTTCAAGTGTCGGAAACCGCGCATTTCAACGGACATTCCGGTCCGATCGAGACACTCAGTTTCATGTGGGGAGGAGAAGGCATCCACCTGGCTTTATATGAAGCGGACGATTTGCGTGAAGGGGGAAAACCTGCCACGGCCCGCAAGAAGGCAACACGGGCCGGGACGGCGGCCGTCCGTCTTTTAATCGCCGAAGGACAGATTGAATGAAAAAAAATATCCTGCTGCTGGCAGTGCTTGCTGTTCTAGCGGCCGGTGCCGGCATGTATTTCGGCGCCAAAAAATTTACCCCTGCCGCGCCACAGCCGGCTGCCGTCTCCAACCTGTTCGGCCAGACCCTGCCGGACGTCAGCGGGACGCCGCAAGCGTTGTCACGCTGGCGCGGCAAGGCATTGGTGGTCAATTTCTGGGCTACATGGTGCGCACCTTGCGTTGAAGAAATGCCGGAATTGACGCAGCTGCAACACGAACTGAATGGGAAAAATATTCAGATTATTGGCATCGGCATTGACAATGCCGCCAATATTGCGGAATTTTCGTCTAAGTTGAATATCAGCTATCCCTTATACGTCGCCGGCATGGGTGGCACAGATCTTTTTCGTCTGTTCGGAAACCAGACTGGTGGCCTGCCGTTTACGGTCTTGCTGGACACGCATGGGCAAATAAAAAAGACCTATCTGGGACAATTGAAGATGGATGAATTGCGTCGGGACCTCGCAGCGTTGTAGCCCGACAGAATTTTTTGCCTTGCCAACCAACGGCATTTGGCGGCAAAATGCGCCCATCGTCGGCAAACGGAGATACATCTCCATGGCAAAAAATCTACTTCTACTCAACGGACCCAACCTGAATTTGCTGGGTACGCGCGAGCCGGAAGTGTACGGCACCACGGCACTGGCTGACATCGAGCAGGCAGCGAAGATTCAAGCCAATGCCGCCGGAGCACACTTGGTCAGCTTTCAAAGCAACCACGAAGGAGCACTGATTGATCGCATTCATGCTGCCAAAAATGAGCAGATAGACGCGATCATCATCAATCCGGGCGGCTTGACCCATACCAGCGTCGCCTTGCGTGACGCGCTGGCGGCGGTCGCGATTCCTTTTATTGAGGTCCACATCTCCAACGTGCACCAACGTGAAGAATTTCGTCATTTTTCTTATCTATCGGGCATTGCAACCGGCGTAATATGCGGACTCGGACCGACCGGCTATCAGCTTGCGCTCGATTTTGCGCTTAAAAAGCTTTAAATTTCATTATCGTTGTGCGAACCACGCACACCGCGATTTCAAATCAATAGAGAACTGACCCGTTCCAAGGAATTCATATGGATTTACGTAAACTGAAAACATTAATTGATCTGGTTGCCGAATCGGACATTGCCGAACTGGAAGTCACCGAAGGTGAAAGCAAAGTACGCATCCTGAAATCATCGCCGGCTCCGCAAACGCAAATGGTCATGATGCAACCGCAGGCCGCGGCACAAGTTGCACCCGCGCCTGCGCTCGCCGTAGCCAGCGCGGTCACAGCCCCGGCCGTTGCCGTGGTGCCCGAAGGTCACGTCGTCAAGTCACCAATGGTGGGAACCTTCTACCGCTCCTCGGCGCCTGGCACACCGGCCTATGTTGAAATCGGTTCCGCGGTCAAGGAAGGCGATACGCTATGCATCATCGAAGCGATGAAGCTGTTGAATGAAATCGAGGCCGATACGTCCGGCGTCATCACGCAGATCTTGGTCGAAAACGGCCAGCCGGTCGAATTTGGCCAGCCGCTGTTCGTAGTCGGCTAAGCTCGGGACCGCGTGTCACATACGGCTCGCTTAACGCCTTTCGGCATGCATCCGACGACCATTCCCGGCCGCTCGGCCCGTAACGTCTTACTTTCTCCCGCCAATGTTTGAAAAAATACTGATTGCCAATCGCGGCGAAATCGCCCTGCGTATCCAGCGCGCCTGCCGCGAAATGGGTATCAAGACGGTGGTCGTCCATTCCGAAGCTGATCGCGAAGCAAAATACGTGAAGCTGGCCGAGGAATCGGTTTGCATCGGACCGGCCGCGTCGGCCTTGAGCTACCTGAACATGCCGGCCATCATCAGCGCCGCCGAAGTCACCGATGCCGAAGCGATTCATCCCGGCTATGGCTTTTTGTCGGAAAATGCCGATTTTGCCGAGCGGGTCGAGCAATCCGGATTCGTCTTCATCGGCCCACGCCCGGAATCGATTCGCCAGATGGGCGACAAGGTACTGGCCAAGCAAGCCATGATCAAGGCTGGTGTGCCATGTGTACCGGGTTCCGACGGCGCCCTGCCGGACGACCCGAAAGAAATCGTCCGTATCGCGCGCAAGATCGGCTATCCGGTCATCATCAAGGCAGCCGGCGGTGGCGGCGGTCGTGGCATGCGAGTGGTGCACACCGAAGCCGCGCTCCTCAATGCGGTGGCGATGACCAAAAGTGAGGCCGGTACAGCCTTCGGCAATCCCGAGGTCTATATGGAAAAGTATCTGGAAAATCCGCGTCACGTGGAAATCCAGATTCTGGCCGATGAATTCAAGAACGCCGTCTGGCTCGGCGAACGCGACTGCTCGATGCAACGTCGGCACCAAAAGGTGATCGAAGAAGCGCCGGCCATCGGAATTCCGCGCAAGCTGATCGAAAAAATCGGTGACCGCTGCGCGGCGGCCTGCGCCAAGATGGGATATCGGGGCGCCGGCACCTTCGAATTTCTATATGAAAACAATGAGTTCTACTTCATTGAGATGAACACACGGGTACAGGTTGAACATCCGGTCACCGAAATGATCACCGGCATCGACATCGTCCAGGAGCAGATCCGCATTGCCGCCGGCGAAAAGCTGCGCTTTCGACAACGCGACATCGAACTCAAGGGCCATGCGATCGAATGCCGTATCAACGCGGAAGATCCCTACAAGTTCACGCCATCGCCGGGCCGCATCACGTCCTGGCACACTCCTGGCGGTCCGGGCATCCGGGTCGATTCGCATGCCTATAGCGGTTACTATGTACCACCCAACTACGATTCGATGGTGGGCAAGGTGATCGCCCACGGCCCGACGCGCGAACAGGCGATCCGCCGCATGCAGATTGCACTATCGGAAATGGTGGTCGAGGGCATCTTGACCAATATCCCGCTCCATCGCGACCTGATGGTGGATGCACGCTTCATCGAAGGCGGCACCAATATCCACTATCTGGAGCAAAAACTGGCGGAAAAACCCGAGCTGGCAAAAGTGATGAGCAAACCGGCAAAAAAGTAGGGCCGCGACCATGAGCTGGACCGAAATTGTCATCGAATCAGCGCGCCAGGACGCGGAAGCCCTATCCGATGCCTTGCTGGAAGTCGGCGCGCTGTCGGTATCGGTGGAGGATGCCGATGTCGGCACCGCTGCCGAACAGCCGCTGTTCGGCGAACCCGGACTGGAGCCGGCACAGAATGCCTGGGAGCGCAGTCGCGTCATCGCCTTGTTGAACGTGGGTAGTGATCCGCGTGCGCTGTTGGCCGCAGCCGCAGTTGCTTGCGGGATCAACGCCGAGCTGCCGTACCAGGTAAGGGAAGTGGCGGAACAAGACTGGGTCCGGCTGACACAATCACAGTTCGATCCCATCCATATCGGCCGGAACATCTGGGTCGTGCCAAGCTGGCACCAAGCGCCCGATCCGAACGCGCTGGTGCTCGAACTCGACCCCGGACTGGCTTTCGGCACCGGCAGCCACCCCACCACCCGACTGTGCATGGAATGGCTGGAGATGCATCCACCGCGGCGACAGTCCGTACTCGATTACGGCTGCGGCTCCGGTATTTTGGCGATCGTCGCGCAAAAACTCGGCGCCGCGCGCGTGGTCGGCGTCGATATCGATCCGCAGGCAGTGGAGTCGGCGCGCCACAACAGTGCCCGTAACGGTTGCCAGATCGATTACTGCCTCCCGGACGAGTTGGGCGCAGCCGGCCAGGAGCAATTGTTCGACGTCGTGGTTGCCAACATCCTGTCCGGCCCGCTGCAGCTGCTGGCGCCGCTCCTGTGTCGGCACCTTGCGCCG
Source organism: Burkholderiaceae bacterium (assembly GCA_035497775.1). GTDB lineage: Bacteria > Pseudomonadota > Gammaproteobacteria > Burkholderiales > Burkholderiaceae_D > DATJCV01. The sequence continues at coordinate 7,480 of DATJCV010000402.1, forward strand.
GGTGGCCGACTACTATTGTCGGGCGTGCTGACGTCGCAAGCCGAGCAAGTGGCCGGCGCCTACGCCCATTTTCTGCCGCTCGCCGTCCAGCAGGAAGCCGAAGGCTGGGTCGCGCTGGCAGGACAATTGGCACCCCACGCGCGGGCCTGAGATGGCACTGGCGACCCAATGTCCGCATTGCGGAACCACGTTCCGGGTCGCGCATGATCAACTGAAGCTACGTGCCGGCCTGGTGCGTTGTGGCGCCTGCAAGGAAATTTTCAACGGCATCGAGCATCTGCTGCATCCAGCAGCCGAGCCAGTCTCTGCCCCATCCGCCGCCGCCACGACAGGCGAGCAGGAAACAGATGTTGCCAACAGTACCAATCCGTCAAGCACGCTGGCGCCGGAAACCGACAGGACGATAGCCGAGTCGGGACAACATGCCATCGGAGCACGGCCGCATGATCAGGAGGCAGCATCGGAGACGTTTGTCGATGACGATCATGATCAGCGTCACGACGACGAGCGCGAAGCGGATACTGATGAATGGATGCCGGAGACGGATGAAGCCGGTTCCGACGCGGTGCCTGCTGAACCGGCCGCACCCGATCCGCTGCAGCGGATGACTCTGATGGATTTTGCGCACGGCGACCCGATAAGCGACGACGCCGACAGCCTTGCTGCCGACAAGCCAGATGAACTAGAACGTGCCCTCGACGACTTGCAGCGCAAACCCCTGCGCCGCAGTAGAAAATGGCCAACCGCAGCACCCTCAGAAGCGGACGAACCGGACTTCGTGGCACGCGCGCGCCGGCAGCAAGGCCGCGAAGCGGCACGGCGAGCACTATTGGCCGGCGCCTGTTTTCTCCTGCTGCTGGGCGCGCTGGCGCAAGGTGCATATACCTTCCGTAGCCAGATCGCCGCGCATTTCCCACTCGCCAAGCCAATGCTTGCCGCTGCCTGCACCGCGCTCGGCTGTCGCGTTGATCTGCCAATGCAAATCGAAAGCGTAACGATTGAATCGAGCGACCTGCAAGTGCTGGCACCGGACCAAGGCATGTTCGCGCTCAGTGTGCTGCTGCGCAATCGTAGTTCCACCGTCGAGGCGTGGCCACACATTGAACTGACCTTGAACGATGCCAGCGAACAGGCGCTGGTACGGCGAGTTTTTATACCTCATGAATATCTGCCCGAAAATCAAAATGCGGTCCGAGGTTTTGCCGCCAACAGCGAGCAAGCGTTGCGGATTCACTTCGGACTGGCAACACCAAAAGCGGCAGGCTATCGAATTTACCTGTTTTATTCATAAAAACTGGAAAATATGGGGTATGCCAAAAAACATGCCAATTTCTGCCTGTTTTTAAAGGTGAACAAAAATTACCCGTAGCAGTATAATCATAGAATCCGATTTTCGATTGCTTCGGCGCTCTCACCCTCATCTGTTTCAACGGCCATATCATGACATCCCTGATTTGCGGCTCGCTCGCGTACGACACCATCATGCTGTTTGGCGGACGCTTTTCGGAAGCGATCCTCCCGGAGCAATTACACAAGGTCAACGTCGCCTTCCTGGTGCCGAGCCTGCGCCGCGAATTTGGCGGCTGTGCCGGCAATATCGCCTATAACCTCAAACTCCTGGGCGGCGATCCCCGCATCATGGCCACCATCGGCCAGGATGGCGCGCCGTATCTGGAACGACTGGCAGGGTTTGGTATTGCAACCAGCCACATCCGCACCATCGACGACGCCTATACCGCCCAGGCCTTCATCACCACCGACGCCGACAACAACCAGATCACCGCCTTCCATCCGGGCGCGATGACGCTGTCGCACCAAAATCGCGTAGCCGACGCCGGCGCGGTCAAGCTGGCCATCGTGGCACCGGATGGCCGCGAGGGCATGCTGCAGCATGCGCGCGACTGCGCCGAACGCAACATCCCGTTCGTTTTCGACCCCGGTCAGGGGCTGCCGATGTTCAACGGCGACGAATTGAAGCAATTTATCGAGTTGGCCACCTATGTGGCGGTGAATGCCTACGAAGCCGAGTTACTGATCGAACGTACCAGCCTCGATCTGCCACAGATCGCGCAGCGCGTGTCGGCGCTGGTGGTAACGCACGGTGAGCTGGGAGCCACCATTTTTACCGACGGGAAAATCATCAACATCCCCTGCGCGCCGGCCGAGGCGGTGATCGACCCAACCGGCTGCGGCGATGCCTTCCGCGCCGGCCTGCTATATGGCTTGACGCACAACATGGACTGGGCCACTACAGGTCGCTTGGCAAGCCTGATGGGCGCCATCAAAATTGCCCGGCAAGGGGGGCAGAATCATGCTCCAAGCCGCGATGAAATCGAACAGCGCTTCCATAGCGCATTCGGCTACCGGTTCTAGCAGCCGCTTTCATTCATTGGCCCAGACAGCGGCCGCAGCCAGCGCCAGGATGTACGGCAAGCCTGCTTGGCTTCGCTAAGCACCGCCAATCGACTGCCTTGCCCCGGTTGGTGCCCCTGCCTACGCATCAAGCACACACGGCTTTCGGACACCCCAGGCGGTTGAGGAAGTCAGATTCACACTCCCTTTGGAGTCTCCTGCAGTCCCTGCGGAATCCGTTGCCAAGCAAGTCGATCGCTACATTTTTCTGGAACGTGGGATAACTTGCAGCGCCAGAGGTACCCCTAGCGGCGGCGCTACGCCATTTCCCACTCATAGGGCCGACGACAGCAGCACCGTGCTGACGACGCGCAAGGCGATCTGCAACAACAGCAGCGCCGCCAGCGGCGACAGGTCAATATTGCCGATCAGGGGAATAATCCGGCGCAGCGGCCGCAGCAGAGGATCGTTCAACGCGCGCACGAAAGGCGCCAGAGGCGCCAACGGATTGACCCAGCTAAATACTGCGTCGATGATCAGCGACGCCATGAAACCGTAAAAAATCCACTGAAACAACCGCAATAAAGCCAGAATGAAAACCGTACCGAACGAAAAGGCGGGCAGCGCCCAAACGTCGACCACGATCGCGGCCAACGCCATCAGGAAGGCGCCAGCCAGGCTAGCCCAATCGACGCCCCCAAATCCCGGCAAGAGCCGCCGCAAGGGCCGCACCAGCCAATCGGAAACCTGGAACAGAAATTGTCCGATCGAAGCCGGTGGCCGCACCCGAATTAGCTGCATCCAAAAGCGCAGTAGCAGCACGCCACCCAGCACGCTGGCGACAGCATTCACGATCAACGAAAAAATATTCTGTAGCATCAAAATCCCATAAAAAAACCCACTGCATGACAGAGCGTCACGCAGTGGGTATTGTGCCTGAATTGAATCAAGCCTCCAAACGGCTCCTGCTTAAGGGCGGGTACCGGTTGGAAACGGCCATGCGGCGGCCGGAGTCAATACCGTTTTTACTGCAGCAGGAGCGGCAGCCGGCTTCTTGGCTACCGGCTTCTTGGCTACCGGTTTTTTGGCGGCAGCTTTGACGGCCGGTTTAGCAGCCGGTTTTTTCGCGACGGGCTTGGCTGCTGCCTTGACTGCCGGTTTAGCTTTGGCGGCTGCTTTCGCTACCGGTTTTTTGGCGGCTGGCTTGGCTGCGGCTTTTGCTGCCGGCTTTTTAGCTGCGACCGGCTTTTTGGCGGCCACTGCCTTCTTGGCTACCGGCTTGGCTGCTGCTTTTGCTGCCGGCTTTTTAGCTGCAACCGGCTTTTTGGCGGCCACTGCCTTCTTGGCTACCGGCTTGGCTGCGGCTTTTGCTGCCGGCTTTTTAGCTGCGGCAGCCTTGGTTGTGGCTTTCGCCACCGGCTTCTTGACAGCGGCAGCCGCCTTGGCGGCTACCGACGTTTTCGCCGGAGCGGGCTTCTTCGCAGCGGGCTTCTTCGCTGCGGGTTTTTTTGCTGCTGTTGCCATTTGTTTCTCCTTCACGTGATGGAAAATCAAGCTACAAGGTTGAAACCCGCCCAGCCCATCGCGATGAGCCAAGCGGATTATTCATCGGCACAAGCAAGCGCTGCTTGCGCTAATGAATACGGCACCAGCTGAACTGCTGCATCCCCTCACCGATGCAGCACTTCAGCCTTGTTGACTACGCCGGAACAGCCCGCTTTAAAAGCGGTGACCATCTGGCTCAAGTTTCTGCCATACCGCCGCAGTCAAAAAAAACGCCGGCAAGCATGCCAGCGTCGGAATTCGATTTCAAAAAGACCGGCAGGTTCCCCAAAGAAAAAGCCACCTCGTCCGACAGACGCGGACTCAGCGGCGAGTACAGGCAAGATCGCTTCAGTCTTCTGCTGTCCATTAATTTGGTGAACGCCTTTCGTTGCAACAGTCGTCGGATTCCCGGTAAGGTCGACTGCAATCTGATTTTAATTTTCTGCTGTGTGCCGTTCACGTAGGTTCAGAATCCTTCGTGTCGGCCACATCGTTTCAGCTGCTTACTCCCAGTTCAGTGCGCCGCCCGTTTGATATTCGATTACGCGGGTTTCGAAAAAGTTGCGCTCTTTTTTCAGATCGACCATTTCGCTCATCCACGGGAACGGGTTTTCTTCCTGCCCGAACATCGGATCGAGTCCGATCTGCTGTGCGCGCCGATTCGCGATAAAACGCAAATACCCTTTGAACATCGGCGCATTCAAACCCAGCACACCTCGCGGCATTGTATCCTCTGCGTAACGATATTCCAACTCTACGGCACGCAAAAACAACGCTTTGAGTTCGGCGCGAAATTCCGCCGTCCACAAGTGCGGATTTTCCATCTTGATCGTGTTGACCAGGTCGATTCCGAAGTTGCAGTGCATCGATTCGTCGCGCAGGATGTACTGGTATTGTTCCGAGGCTCCGACCATCTTGTTCTGTCTTCCGAGCGCCAGGATCTGCACGAAGCCAACGTAGAAAAACAGCCCCTCCATCAGGCAGCAAAACACGATCAGCGACCTCAGAAGCTTCTGATCATTCTCCATCGTGCCAGTCTTGAAATCGGGATCGGTCAGCGTATCGATGAATGGAATCAGAAATTCATCCTTGTCACGAATCGACGCCACTTCATTGTAGGCATTGAAGATTTCGCCCTCGTCGAGTCCAATCGATTCGGCAATATACTGGTAGGCGTGCGTGTGGATCGCCTCTTCGAATGCCTGGCGCAGCAGGTATTGACGGCACTCGGGCGCCGTGATGTGGCGATAGGTGCCAAGCACGATGTTGTTGGCAGCGAGCGAATCGGCGGTCACGAAAAATCCCAGATTGCGCTTGACGATCCGCCGCTCATCCTCGGTCAGTCCATTCGGGTCTTTCCACAGCTCGATGTCGCGCTGCATGTTGATCTCTTGCGGCATCCAGTGATTGGCACAGCCGGCCAGGTATTTGTCCCATGCCCACTTGTATTTGAACGGCACCAGTTGGTTGACGTCCGTCTTGCCATTGATGATGCGCTTGTCGGCCGCATTGATACGGCGGGCCGCATCCTCGACGGCCGGCGGCGCTACCTGAGCGATCAGCGTCGGGTTCAGGGCTATATCCGCGCCAGCCGGCAGGCGCGCTGCAACCGCGGGCTGCAATCCCGGCTGCGGCTGTAATTGTGGCTGCGGCGCGCGCGCGCTCGGGGCTACACTTGGTTGCTCATCCCAGTTCAACATAGTTTCCTCTTTTCTTTTTACCTGATCATCCCTGCGCACGACATCTGCCCAGAGGCATTCGACCAGCCTGGTTCCAACTTCAGGTCGACTCACATTCTTTCCACCAGATTTTTACTGGCACGCTTCACATTCCTCGAATCCAGGATCACCCGGTCTCATGGTGCAGGCAGGTCCGGCCAAATCCTGCTCGCCACCCGTGCCGCCATTCACCTGGACCGCGTTCAAGGTGCCGGTCCGGGAGGTTGATTTCTCGGTATGCGTGGCGCTGGTACTGCGCAAGTAGTAGGTCGTCTTCAGTCCCCTCACCCACGCAAGCTTATAGGTCTCATCCAGCTTTTTACCGGAAGCGCCAGCCATATAGATATTCAGTGATTGCGCCTGATCAATCCATTTCTGACGGCGCGCGGCGGCTTCCACCAACCAGGTTGGCGCCACTTCAAAGGCGGTGGCGTATATTTCACGCAAATCGGGCGGAATACGATCGATGCGAGCCAAACTGCCATCGAAAAACTTCAGATCCGAAATCATCACCTCGTCCCACAAGCGGCGCGTCTTCAGGTCGCGCACAAGGTATTCATTGATTTCGGTAAACTCGCCCGACAGATTCGACTTCACGTACAGGTTTTGATAGGTCGGCTCGATGCAGGCCGAGACACCGATGATGTTGGAAATGGTAGCGGTCGGCGCAATCGCCACGCAATTCGAATTGCGCATCCCGAATTGCCGGATGCGCGCACGCAAAGCAGACCAGTCCATGGTTTCCGAGGTATCGACTTCGAGGTAGCCGCCGCGCTCTTCAGCCAGCAGCTTGAGTGAATCCTGCGGCAGGATGCCGCGATCCCATAACGAGCCGCGATATGAACTGTAGCGGCCGCGTTCTTCCGCCAGTTCGGTGGATGCCCAATAGGCGTAGTAGCACACTGCCTCCATCGAGCGGTCGGCGAATTCGACCGCCGCCATCGATGCATACGGCAGCCGCAACATATGCAGGCAATCCTGGAAACCCATGATGCCCAGGCCGACCGGACGATGGCGCAGGTTCGAATCCCGCGCCTTTTTCACGGCGTAGTAATTGATATCGATGACGTTATCCAGCATGCGCATCGCGGTGCGGACGGTTTTTTGCAGCTTGGCGTGATCAATCTGGCCGTCCTTCATATGGGCTGGCAGATTGACCGAACCGAGGTTGCAGACAGCGACTTCGGACTCATTGGTGTTAAGCGTGATTTCCGTGCATAAATTCGAGCTATGCACGACGCCGACATGCTGTTGCGGCGATCGGATATTGCACGGGTCCTTAAAGGTAATCCATGGATGGCCGGTCTCGAACAGCATTGACAGCATCTTGCGCCACAAGTCGAGCGCCGGGATTTTCTTGAACAGGGCCAACTCCCCGCTCGCCGCCTTCGCTTCATAACCGGTATACGCCGCCTCGAATGCGCGGCCTACCTTGTCGTGCAGGTCGGGCACGTCGGACGGCGAGAACAGCGTCCACTCGCCCTTTTCCATCACGCGCTTCATGAACAGGTCCGGGATCCAGTTGGCCGTATTCATGTCGTGGGTACGGCGGCGATCATCGCCTGTGTTTTTGCGCAGATCGAGAAATTCCTCGATGTCCATATGCCAGGTTTCCAAATACGCGCAAACCGCGCCCTTGCGTTTACCGCCCTGGTTCACCGCGACGGCGGTGTCATTGACCACTTTCAAAAACGGCACCACTCCCTGGGATTTGCCATTGGTGCCCTTGATATGGGCACCCAGCGATCTCACCGGTGTCCAGTCGTTGCCCAACCCGCCGGCATATTTGGCGAGCAGCGCATTTTCCTTGATCGCGTCGTAAATTCCCTCCAAATCATCAGACACTGTGGTCAGGTAACAGGACGACAATTGCGAACGCAAGGTGCCGGAATTGAAGAGAGTCGGAGTCGAGCTCATGAAATCGAAGCTTGACAGCAGGTTATAAAACTCGATGGCGCGCGCCTCACGATCAATTTCGTTCAACGCCAACCCCATTGCCACGCGCATATAGAATGCCTGCGGCATTTCGATGCGAACACCCTTGATATGTAAAAAATAACGGTCGTACAGGGTCTGCAGCCCCAGGTAGCTGAACTGCAGATCGCGCTCGGGAACCAGCGCTTTGCCCAACCGCTGCAGATCAAACTGCGCCAGACTCGGGTCTAGGCGTTCGGCCTCGATCCCGCTTTTAATGAATTTCGGAAAATAGTCGACATAATGGGCCGCCGCATCCTGCTGCGCCACTTCCTGACCGAACACCTCCTTGCGGATAGTGTGTAACAACAGGCGCGCCGTAACCTGGCTGTAAGCTGGATCTTTTTCCATCAGCGCGCGGGCCGCCAGAATGGCCGATTTGTGCAGCTCCTCAACCGGAATTCCGTCATACAGATTCTTGACGGTTTCAGCCAGTATCGCCTCGGCATCGACATGCTGCTCCAGTCCAATGCACGCCGCGGCAATCAGGTCACGCACGCGCGACATTTCCAGCGGGCGACGTACGCCGTCCTCGGTCACATGCAACTGCGATCTTTCAGCCGCTGGCGCCTCTGCCTGGTGTTGGGCGCGCTGCTCCATACGCTTGGCCCGATACAGAACGTAGGCGCGCGCCACGTCGTGCTCGCCCGAGCGCATCAGCGACAATTCAACCTGGTCCTGGACGTCTTCGATATGAAAAGTGCCGCCGGCCGGATGGCGGCGTACCAGTGCGGCCACTACATTAGCAGTCAAGTGTTCAACCAGTTCGCGTACACGTGCCGAGGCAGCGCCCTGGCCACCGCTGACGGCCAGAAACGCCTTGGTCATGGCAATCGATATCTTGGATGGCTCAAACCCGACCACAGCGCCATTACGGCGGATGATGCGGTAATCGACCAGATTGGACGGCGGATTGGCACCGGTAGCAACGGTTGCCGAAAGGCCGGGCATTGCGCCTGATTCGTTTCCGGAATGGCTGGAAGTTGCTTGAGCGTTAGAGTGCATTAAATCTCCTCGGACTGTCGTTGACGGCAGGTGGATTGCCGCTTGTCGTTTTGGCAGAGCGCCCGATGCTGCGGCGTCTGCGGGAATGAATATTGCAATAGCCCGGCATGCCGGGAGCACATCACAAATCTAAAGAAAGGTGCGGCCAAACTGGAAGGGCATACCAGTCAATCTCGCCAGCCACCGGCGTCAACCCGTACGGCAAAAAAGACGGGATGCTCAGAAAAATCCAATTAAACACTACATCTAGTAATTTGACCGGAAGAGGCACTAATTCTAGTACCCAAACGAGGTGGATGCAAGTCGGACTTCCATGATTTTTTCATGACCAAAGGCGGCCAGTGCTACTCAGAACCATCGGGAAAAGACAGCGACAATGGCTCAACCGCAACACGGTCCGGACTCTTCAGCAGCGAGCGGTACAGGCGCCAGTCGAAGCAAGGACCGGGGTCCGTCTTGCGTCCGGGCGCAATATGTTCATGTCCGACCACCGCGGTCAGCGGATAGCGTTCGCACAAAGCGTGCGTCAGCATTGCCAGTGTCGTGTATTGCTGTTCCTGAAACGGCTCGAAATCGGTGCCTTCCAATTCCACTCCAATTGAAAAATCATTGCATGCGATGCGGCCGTCAAACGCTGAGACACCGGCATGCCAGGCACGTTGTTCGGTCGATACGAACTGCCACAAAATACCATCGCGGCGGATCAAAAAATGTGCCGATACGCGCAGGGAATGGATCTGCTCAAAATACGGATGGACCAAGTGATCGAGACGATTGGCGAACAGATCCGCAATATAGGGGCCGCCGAACTGGCCGGGCGGCAAACTGATGTTATGGATCACCAGCAAATCAATCGTGGCCGCATCCGGGCGCGGGTCACAATTTGGCGAGTGCAGCGGCATCGCGGAACGGCACCAGCCATCTGGCCCAATTTCGAGGCTGCAAGGAGCGTCGCCGTGGTTATTCATCGTCAATCATGTTCGCGAATCGATAGCCGTTGCATGCGATAGCGCAACTGGCGAAAACTGATGCCCAGCAATTCTGCCGCCTGGGTTCGATTAAACCGGGTTTTGGCCAGCGCACGCCGAATAATCTCGCGCTCCACCTCATCCAGATGCGCAGGCAACGAGTGCGGCAATTCCCCTGACAGTTCAGGCAACCATTCCAAATCGGATGTTTTGGATGTCTGCGGCTCTTGCGTTGTTGCCGTCAAGCCATCTGCAACGGATGCTGCCGATGCGACGACATCTGCAAGCGGCTGCACCAACGACCTGAGTGCAAGGTCTGCCACCTCGATCACGCCATGGTTGGCGAATGCCAAAGCCCGCTCCAGGATGTTTTCGAGTTCGCGCACGTTGCCCGGAAAAGCATAGGCGCGCAACGCCTCGCTTGCCGCCGGCGTCAACACTGCCTCGTCACCCGGGGTCGTCAAACGACCCAGAATCACGGCGGTTAGTCGATCGACATCATCGCGCCGCTCACGCAGCGGCGGCAATTTCAACTCGATCACGTTCAGGCGGTAATACAGGTCTTGCCGGAATGTCCCTTGTTCAACACAAGATTCCAGATCCCGATGCGTGGCACTGATCAGGCGCACATCGACCGGCTCTTCCGCGGTAGCGCCCAACTTGCGCACGCGCCGCTCCTGAATGGCACGCAACAGTTTGACCTGCATCGGCAGCGGCAAATCCGCCACCTCATCCAGCAGCAAGGTGCCGCCGTTGGCCGCCTGGAAAAAACCCTCGCGATCTTCCATGGCGCCGGTAAACGCCCCTTTGCGGTAGCCGAAAAACTCAGCCTCCATCAACGCCTCGGGGATGGCGCCACAGTTGACGGCCACAAAGGGTTTATCCGCACGCGGACTGTGATCATGAATATCTCGTGCCGCCAGTTCCTTGCCACTGCCCGATTCGCCACGAATCGCGACCGGCGCCATGCTGCGCGCCAGCCGGGCAATCTGGCGTCGCACCTCGCGCATCGCCTCGGAATAACCAAGCAAGCGCGAAGGAGGGCCCACGTCCTGCCAATCGGCGGCCTGCCTGCGCCCTTCCGTTGCCTGATGCACGTGCAACGCGGACTGCACCATGCGCCGCAACTGGTCGAGCGCCACTGGCTTGGAGAGGTAATCGAAAGCTCCTGCCTTCAAGGCCGCAACCGCGTTCTCGGCGCTGCCGAAAGCCGTGATGACCGCAATCGGCGTATGTCTTCCGCCATTCACCACTTCGCTGACCAGATCGATGCCAAGCCCGTCTGGCAGCCGCATGTCGGTCAAAATCAAGGCGTAATCGGTTTGCTGCAGATAGTGCCGTGCAGTTTCGAGCGAACCTGCGCTATCCACGTCGAGCCCCATTTTGACCAACGTGATCTCGAGCAGCTCGCGCAAGTCGGCCTCATCGTCGATCACCAAAACGCGTGGTGCTGTCATGGAATATTTTTCAAAAAACGTGAACGGTCAGGCGGGCGCCGACGCCGCAAAAGTAATCACAAAACGGCCGCTCGCCCCGTCTGGCCTGTTGCTGTCGCCATCGAAGCGATATTCATAGTCAAGTACTGCGCCATTATTCAAACACAGTTCACGCGCCAGGTAGAGCCCCAAGCCAGTCCCCTTGCTGGACGTCGTGTAAAACGGCTCGAACAGGTGGGCACGAATAGCCGCCGTAATTGCCGGGCCGTCGTCCTGCACGTGCAACTCCAAGTGACCGGCCAGATTTGCGGCGGTGAACACGCGGATACTGCCGGACCGCCGGCTGGCATAACGCAAAGCATTAGCCAGCAAATTGACCAATACCTCACGCAAGTGTAAAGGATCGAACCATACTTGCTCGCTCTTTATGCTGCCGAGGAAGATGGTGTCAGCCACCTCCGTATGGGTCTCATCGAATTCTTCCAGGATTTGCAGCAAAACCGGCGCTAGCGGAATCGGTTCGCCGTGTTGCTGCACCTTGCGCGACAGTTTCAGGATATCTTCGATCATCCGGTTCAGGCGTGCCACGTTATCGCCCACGATGCGCAACAATCTCCGCTCGCCTGCACCGGTGATATCCTCCTCCAGCAAAGTCGCCGCATGCCCGATGGCTGACAAGGGATTGCGCACCTCATGCGCAATACTGGCAGTCAAGCGGCCCATCGACGCCAGCTTTAACTGCTGCGCCTGGTTTTCGATCTCGGTCACGTCCTGCAGAAATATCACCGTTCGCTGCTGCACCACCCCGTCCGTTTCGATCCGGGCAAAACGCAACTTCAGGTGTACGCTCAGTTCACGATGCCGCCAGACCGTGGTCGCGCCCTGCAGCGTCGGCTCGCTAGCGGGCTTGATTACAACAAACGTGGGGACCTCGCCACGCAGGCCGTTTTCGGCATGTTTCATTCGCCAGTCGGCAAATCCCCGCGCAATCGGCATCAAGCCTGGAATGTCTTTCAGTCGTTGGCGCTGCGGACCGGGGGCCACGGAAAACCCCAGCATGCGTTCGGCGGCCGGATTGGCGGCAAAGATCGTGCCATTGTCGCCCACCACTAGAATGCCATCGCCCATGGCCGCGATCACCAGTTGATTGATGGCCTGCTGCACACGCAAATCCTGGCCGCGCCGGGCCGCCAGCGTTTCCTGCTTGATCAGACGCACCGCCAGTCTATTGATCAGCGTTACCGCGGCAAAAAAGGCGGCGCCATACAACCCCGCCTGCATGGTGGAAGCATCGGGCGCCGACTGCAGCATCTGAAAGCTGCTTTCGGCCAGTAATACCAAGGTTACCGTCGACACGAAAAACAACGCCAGCGGCAGCGCCGTCAGGATTGCCACACCTGCTAGCGGAAATAGGTACAGGATGGCGAGCCCACTTTTGGCGCCGCCAGCAGCCACATACAACACTGAAATCACGCCAATATCGATTGTCACTTGCGACACCAGATGCAACATCAGGCGTCGGCGCCAGTACAGCGCCAGAAGCGCAAACGCACATGCCAGTATCAAATAGACGAAACAGATCTCACGATAAATGAACGCTCCGCTGGCCCAAAACTCCTTTTTGCTATTGGCGCTCAGGTAAGCCAACAGAACGATGGCAATAACGATGCGCGTGACGCCAAATGTCTGGAGCGTGCGCCAGAAGGTGTCGCGGGGCCACAGCGCCGAGGTGCGCGCGCTGCCGGTCATGCGTTAGTGTGGAGCATGCTGCAGACGATGGGCGTCGCTGCAAAACACGACTCCGGCAGGGTCGCGTACTGCTTCTGAGGCCGGGATATGAATACCGCAATGCGCGCACTGCAGCATTGATTCCGCATTTTTCGGGTTACCCGCGTTGGTACGGCCCGACCGTGTCGATGGGGTAGTCTTGCTGCGCATCAACCACATGACCAGGATCGCGCCCACCGCCAGCCACAGCAGGAATTTCATATCACGCTCCGATGCAATATCACTTCCAGCACGAAACGACTGCCGACATAGGCCAGCAACAAGGTGGCAAATCCGGTCAATGTAAAACTGAGTGCGGTTCGTCCGCGCCAGCCACGCCATTTGCGGCCAGCGAGCAGCAGGCCGAACAGGGCCCACGACAGCATACTGAAAATATTTTTATGATCCCACTTTAATGGAATGCCAAACAACTGCTCGGAAAATACGACGCCAGACAACACGGTCAGCGTCAGCAGCGCGAAACCGAAGCCGATCAGGCGAAACAGCAGCTTTTCCATGGTCAGCAAAGCCGGCAGGCGATCAATCGCGGCACTGATCCAGCCACCAGCAGTCAGGCCGCCGCGGGTGTGCAGCCGAGATTCCTGCACGGTCATCAGGACTGCATGAAAGGCCGCGATCGTGAACGTACTGTAAGCCAGGATGGACACCGCAATGTGCCAGGAAAACAGCGGCGAGCGCCCTTGCAGCGACACCACACTGCCCGGAAACAATGCCGGCAGAAGAACCGCCAGCGCCGCACAAGGCAGTACCAGCGCACGCAAGCCATCGAGAGTGAAATTGCGGTTTTCTAGCCAATAGGTAGCTACAGACACCCATAGCGTGGCCGACAGCATCACGGCAAAGCCAAGACGCAGGCTATTGGCCGTCAGCATATCCGCCCACAAGGCGCCGCCGTGCAGCAACCAGGCCGCCATCGTGCCAGCCGAAATCGCAGCGCGATACCGCGGCGGCAGAAACGCGCAAACTGCATACAACACAGCTGCCAACACGAAAAATAGGGTGAGCATGACACAGGGCGGCGAATGTTGATCAGATTCCGAGTTTACACTATGTAAGGTAGCGGCAGCGACCACAAACCCCCGCCGCGCCAGGGCCGCGCCGCAGATCGCATCGGTTAAAATAAAACCTCCTTGCATCGCTGCCGCAGTTTCCTCGCCAGCCCATACCCCCCTTATTTCCGGACCTTGACCGCCCATGCTTGATAACCTGACTCAACGCCTCGCCAAAGCCGTCAAGACCATGCGCGGCGAAGCGCGGCTGACTGAATCGAACACCGCCGAAATGCTGCGCGAAGTCCGTTTGGCCTTGCTGGAAGCGGACGTTGCCCTGCCGGCAGTCCGCGAATTCATTGCGCGGGTGAAAGAAAAAGCCGTAGGCGAAGAAGTCATCGGCTCACTCTCCCCTGGCCAGGCGCTGGTTGGCGTGGTGCAGCGCGAACTGGCCGCCATCATGGGCGCCGATCTGGGCCCTGAAGCGTCACAACTGAATTTCGCCACCCAGCCGCCGGCCGTTATCCTGCTGGCCGGCCTGCAAGGCGCCGGCAAGACCACCACGGTCGGCAAGCTGGCAAAATACCTGCGCGAACAGAAAAAGAAAAAAGTGTTGACGGTATCGGCCGACGTCTACCGACCGGCGGCCATCGGCCAGTTGCAGACCGTGACGGCGCAAGTGGGCGCCGACTTCTTCCCATCGGCGCCGACCGACAAGCCGGTGGCAATCGCGCTAGCGGCGCTGGATTACGCCAAAAAGCATTACCACGATGTCTTGATCATCGATACCGCTGGCCGGCTCGGCATTGACGAGGCGATGATGCAGGAAATCAGCGCGCTGCACAGCGCGGTGAAGCCAATTGAGACCCTGTTTGTGATCGACGCCATGCTGGGGCAGGATGCGATCAACACCGCCAAGGCCTTCAACGATGCGCTGCCATTGACCGGGATCGTGCTGACCAAGCTGGATGGCGATGCCCGCGGCGGCGCCGCGCTATCGGTACGGCACATCACCGGCAAGCCAATCAAGTTTGCCGGGGTCGCCGAAAAACTGGACGGCCTGGAAGCATTCGATCCGCAGCGCATGGCCAACCGGATTCTCGGCATGGGCGACATCCTGGCGCTGGTAGAAGAAGCCAAGAAAGGCGTCGATACCGCAGCGGCGGCCGACCTGGCCAAGAAATTGAAGGTAGGCGGCAAGTTCGACCTCAACGATTTCAAGGCGCAACTGGGTCAGATGAAAAAAATGGGCGGCATGGCGTCGCTGATGGACAAGCTGCCGGCTCAATTCCAGCAGGCCGCCAGCGGCGCCAACATGGACCAGGCCGAAAAGCAGGTGCGACGGATGGAAGGCATCATCAACTCGATGACGCCGCAGGAGCGGGCCAAGCCGGAATTGATCAAAGCTTCGCGCAAACGCCGCATCGCCACTGGCGCCGGGGTTCAGGTACAAGAAGTTAACCGCATGCTGTCACAGTTCGAGCAAATGCAATCGATGATGAAAAAACTCAAGGGCGGCGGCTTGATGAAGATGATGCGCGGCATGAAAGGTGTGCTGCCCGGCATGCATTGAGCACTGCTCACGGCAGCCCTTTCGGGCAAGGTTTGGACCAATTTCCTGAATACACGCTTTTCGAATGGCCGGGGTCGCGTCGCTCCTAGCGAAAACACCACAAAATTGCTCAAAAAATACTTGCGTCGCCGGGGAAAGCGCACCACTATTAGCGGTGCGTGAATGACGCAATGTCCCAACACATGTGTGAAGGAGGGTGAACGATGGCAACAACAAAGAAACCCGCTGCAAAGAAACCCGCAGCGGCCGTGAAAAAACCGGCAGCGGTGAAGGCCGCTCCCGCCAAGAAAGCCACGCCGGCCAAGAAGGCGGCACCAGCAAAAACAGCAGCAAAACCCGCTGTCAAAAAGGCAGCCGCCAAACCGGCAGTCGCGCGCAAACCAAATGCAGCCTTCATGAAAGCGATGACGCCGTCGCCGGTGCTGGCCGCAGTGGTTGGCTCGACCCCGCTGCCGCGTACCGAAGTGACCAAGAAAATCTGGGAATACATCAAGAAGCACAAGCTGCAAAACGAAGCCAACAAGCGCAATATTGATGCAGACGACAAACTGAAAGCTGTCTTTGGCGGCAAAAAGCAAGTGTCCATGTTCGAGATGACCAAACTGGTGTCCGCCCACTTGTCCTGATCGCTGGTGGTTGCCAAACCACTTGTGCCAAACAAAAACGCCCGCGCTTGCGGGCGTTTTTGTTTGCCTGGCGAGACTACAGGGGCTTGTACTCCCAGTTTTTCCAGGCACGCAAGACTGCATTTGGATATTCAGCGCGACCGCGGCTGCCGTTGTAGCGGCCCAGCGCGAGGAACAGGTTGCCCGCTTCCATGTCGATGTACATGCGCAGGATCGAGCAGCCATAGCGCAAGTTGGTTTGCATGTGAAACAGCTTGCTGCGATCGGAGTCACCGATCACGCGCGTCCAGAACGGCATGACCTGCATGTAGCCGTGCGCGCCCACACTCGAGACCGCATACTTGCGAAAGGCTGATTCGACCTGAATCAGTCCCAGCACCAGCGCCGGGTCCAGTCCGGCACGCGTCGCTTCGTACCAGACCGCGCCCAGAAAGTCGTGGCGCATCTGGGCATCGGGTAATTTTTTTTTCAAGCGCTCCGACATCTCGCCGCGCCAGTACAAGTACTCGATCCGCTCGCTGATATTGGCGAAGTGCGGCTGCGGTGGGCGGGCGTCGCTGACCGCCTGCGACAACGCTACGCGCACCGAATCGGCCAGTGCTTCTTCCTGTTGATTGCCGGCATGCGCCGCCGTGCCGGCAGCCAGCAGCACGCTGCACAGAAGCCGCAGGATTGCCGG
>DATJCV010000403.1:0-9241 GCA_035497775.1 Burkholderiaceae bacterium
CTTTTCCACTTTCCGCAGCAAGTTCGAGACCGGGCTGCATCTGGCTTGAGCGCGGCGCTGGCCATGTGCTTCCATTATGATGCACATACTCCCTTATAGGGCGATCCATGCCGAATATAAGATGGCGGCATTGGCAACATACTCCTGGATTAGCCTATTGAGGAAGTCGGGCTGCCCATGGTCGGGTGGTGCGCCCCACCAGTTTCCCGCTCGTGCGGCATGGGCGCGAACCAGCTGGCTCGCCGCCGCATGCGGACGGCGGCCGGCCATGCGCTAGGCATGTTCGCTCAAGGCCTTCAGGCGTTCTTCCGCCAGCACCTCAATGTAGCCATAGCCAAGCCGGATCAACTGATCCCGGGCCAGCAGCTTCAAATCCTTCGACAGCGTCTGCCGTGTGATGCCCAGCATCATCGCCAGCGACTCCTGCGACACCGGGGCGCGCAGGCGCTTGCCCGGGGCCAGCACAGCATCGCCGTGCGCCAGCAGCAGCAAGCGGCGCGCGATGCGGGCGCGGGGCGAGCGCAGCGTGGCGTCTTCGACGATGGCATACAGCAGTCGCACGCGCGTCGCCAGCAGGCGGGCAATGGCTTGGGCGAATTCCTTGCGCTCCATCAAGCGGCTAAAGGCGGCGCCCGGCAGCACCAGCACCTCGGCCGCCCCCAGCGCGGTGGCATCGTGGGTGCGCGGGCACTCGTCGATCAGCGAGATTTCGCCGAACCAGGTGCCGCTTTCGAGGATCGCCAGGATCGCTTCCTTGCCGTCCTCGCTGAGCGTCGAAATCTTGACCACGCCCTGCACCAGGACGTACAGATCACCCGGCGGATCGCCCTTGCGAAACAGCATTTCGCCGGGGTGCAGCCTGAGCCGACTCGACTCGGTCAGCATGGCTTTCCGCAGCGCCAGTGGCAGCGAGGCAAACCACGGGGATTGCGACAGGGCCGGCAGCAGGTGCAGAGGGGCGCGAGGCGGCATGGCGGGCGGCGGGAGAGTCCCGTAAATTGTAAAAAATTTGACAGTCCACAGTGTAGCCAGGTTGTAAGGTGGGCGTACGGTCGACAGAACCGGCAGCCAGCACAACATCGAGGAGACCCGCATGACCGCGCGCGCCAGCTTCACTCGCATGCAAGACAGCACCCAGCAGGATTGGCAATTGATCGGCGGCGAATTCAGGCAATTCGCCAAGGGCTTGCCGGAACGGGTGCTGCGCCATCTGCAATTGCTGGAAGGCGACTACGGCGGCTTCCCGGTCGACCGCTATACCCATTCACTGCAGACCGCGACCCGCGCGCTGCGCGACGGCCGCGACGACGAGTACGTGGTGTGCGCGCTGTTGCACGACATCGGCGACACGCTCGGCGCCTTCAACCATCCCGACATCGCGGCGGCAATCCTGAAGCCGTTCGTCGCCGAGGAAAATCTGTGGATGGTCCAGCATCACGGCATTTTTCAGGGCCACTACTTCTTCCATCACCTCGGCATGGATCGCGACATGCGCGAGCAATTCCGCGGCCATCCGCATTTCGAGCGCACCGCCGAATTTTGCGAGCTGTATGACAACCCGGCCTTCGATGCCGGCGCTGAGACTCTGCCGATCACGGAATTCGAACCGATGCTACGCCGGCTGTTTGCCCAGCCGCGCCATACCATCTACCGCGCCGCCGTCGCCGACCAATAAAGCGGCTGCGCAATGTTGCACCAACATTGCGCAGCAGGCCGCCACGCTCTTTGAGGACGCGCACGCTGCTAAACCAAGTCCCACCCACTTACGGAGACACACGATGCAAATACCTTCACTCAAGGACCAAGTCAGCGCCGAAGAATGGCAGCTGCGGGTCGACCTGGCCGCCTGTTATCGACTGGTGGCGCGCTATGGCTGGAGCGATCTGGTATTTACCCACATCAGCGCGCGCATCCCGGGGCCCGAGCATCATTTCCTGATCAACCCCTACGGCCTGATGTTCGATGAAATCACCGCGTCCTCGCTGGTGAAAGTGGACCAGCAGTGCAACAAGCTGATCGAGTCGCCATTTCCAGTCAACCCGGCCGGCTTCACGATCCATAGCGCGGTGCACGAGGCGCGCGGCGACGTGCAGTGCGTGATCCACACGCACACCCGTGCCGGCGTCGCCGTCAGCGCGCAACAATGCGGCATCCTGCCGATTTCGCAGCAATCGACCTTCGTGCTGGGCTCGCTCGCCTATCACGACTACGAAGGCGTGGCGTTTCGCGCGGAAGAAAAGCCACGCCTGCAGGCCGATCTCGGCCGTGCCAATTTCCTGGTGCTGCGCAATCACGGCCTGCTGGTGGCTGGCAAGACCATCGCCGACGCCTTCCTATCGATGTATACCTTCGAATCGACTTGCCAGATCCAGATCGCGGCGCAGGCCGGCGGCGAACTGGTGCAAGTCGACCCGCGCATCGTCAAGGGCGTGGCGGAATCGATGCGGGTGCAGACCGGCGGCCTGGGCGGCGCCTTCGTCTGGCCGGCGCTGATGCGCAAGCTGGAGCGCGAAGACGCGAGCTACCAGTCATGAGCACCACCGTGCTGGTCGCGCAAGCCCTGGTGATTGCGCTGGCGTTGGCGATGTTCGGCTGGTCCTGTTCCTGTGCGCGGACGATTTCCGGCGCCTGCTCAAGCACCCGAAGGCGGTGCTGATCTTCAACCTGGTCAGCCCGCTGAGCGGCTATTACCTGTCGCGCGTGCGATCTGGACAAGCCGATGGCAACGGCGATCAGTTAGCGCGCCGCCGGCATCGACTGCAGTTTTCTTTGCGAGAGTGAGTATGAAAGTCATCATCATTACCGGCAGCTCCGACGGTATCGGTGCGGAAATTGCGCGCCAGCTGGCGCAAGCGCAGGGGGCCGGCGTGGCGCTGGTGCTGGCCGCTCGCAATGAGGAACGGTTGCACGAGGTGGCTACCACATGTGAGGCTCACGGCGCGGCAATTCTGGTGGTCAAAACCGATGTGTCGGTGGAGGCGCAATGCCAGCGCCTGATCGCTGCGGCCGTAGAAAAATTTGGCCGCATCGACACCCTGATCAACAATGCCGGCCGTTCCGCGCACGCATGGTTTGCAGACGTCCATGATCTTGGCTGGTACGAAGAACTGATGCGCATCAATCTGTGGGGCAGCGTCTGGTGCACGCATGCAGCGCTGCCGTATCTCAAGCAGTCGCGCGGCAGCATCGTCGCGGTATCCTCGATCGCCGGCCTGGTGGGCGTACCGGGACGCACGGCTTATAGCGCCACCAAGTTTGCAATGGCCGGCTTCTTTGAATGTCTGCGCATCGAACTGAAGTCGACTGGCGTCGCCGTCACCACGGTTTTTCCGGGCGTGGTGGCAACGCAAATCCGGCATCGCGGATTCAATGCGGCCGGCACCCAGCTTGGTAGCAGCAGCCTGAAGGAAGACGATGCGATGTCGGTGCAGGAATGTGCTGCCCTGATCATTGCCGGCATGGAAAAACGCCAGCGCGAAGTCGTGATGACTTTCAAGGCCCGTTTCGGACGCTTCCTGAAACTGATTGCGCCCGGCGCGGTGGAGAAAGTAGCTCTCGCGGCCGTGAAGGATGAGGCCCGCCCGCACTAGCGCGGATCAGCGATGCCGGCATCTGGTTCGCTACGGATGCCGGTGGTAGCGGACGAGACGCCGTTTATTTTTTTTGCTTGATCGGGCGCTGCCAATTCTCGATAGTCACTTGCTTGCTGCGCGAGATCGTCAGCTTGCCGTCCGGCGCGTCGCACGTCAGCGTGGTGCCGGCACCCAGCGTCGCGCCCTTGCCGACCCGCACCGGCGCCACCAGTTGCGTATCGCTGCCGATGAAGGCGTCGTCCTCGATCACGGTGCGGAATTTATTGGCGCCGTCGTAGTTGCAGGTGATGGTGCCGGCGCCGATATTGACGCGTGCGCCGACCATGGCATCGCCCACATACGCCAGATGGTTGGCCTTGCTGTGCGCAGCGATCTGGCTGTTCTTGATTTCGACGAAGTTGCCGACATGGACCGCTTCCGCCAGCGTGGTGCCGGGCCGCAAGCGTGCATACGGGCCGATTTGCGCCCCGGCGCCGACCGCGGCGCCGTCGATGTGGCAGAACGGCTTGATCGCAGCGCCGGCGCCGATCTGCGCATCCTTGATCACGCAGTGGGCGCCGATGGCGGCGCCATCGGCCAGCGCCACCTCGCCTTCGAATACGCAGCCGACATCGATCGTCACATCGCGCCCGCAAGTCAGCGTGCCGCGGACGTCGATGCGAGTCGGGTCCAACAGCGTGACACCTTGTTCCAGCAGCGCGTTGGCAGTGTTGCGCTGGTGGATGCGTTCCAGCTCGGCCAACTGCAGCTTGCTGTTGACGCCCAGCGTTTCCCAGGCCGCGTCCGGCTGCGCTGAAACCACCGGCACGCCATCGGCCACTGCGCGGGCGACGATATCGGTCAGGTAGTACTCGCGCTGGGCGTTGTCGTCCGACAGCGTCGCCAGCCAGTGCTTCAGTTTCGCCGTCGGCGCCACCAGGATGCCGGTGTTGATTTCACGGATCGCGCGCTCGCCTTCGCTGGCATCCTTTTGCTCGACGATGCGGCGGATCGTGCCGTTCTCGCGCACGATGCGGCCGTAGCCGTCCGGAGTGTCCAGTTCCACCGTCAAGATCGCCAGCTTGTCGTCGCCGGCCGCCGCCAGCAGCCGCTGCAGCGTGGCGGCAGTGGTGAGCGGGACGTCGCCATACAGCACCAGGGTCGACGCACTGTCATCCAGATGCGGCAGCGCTTGCAGCACTGCGTGGCCGGTGCCAAGTTGCGGCTCCTGCTTGGCAAAGCGGACATCAGGCGCTGCCATTGATACCGGCACCGCCTCGCCGCCGTGGCCGTAGATGACGCACAGGCGGCTCGGCGCCAGCGCCCGCGCGCTGTCGATCACGTGGCTCAGGAGGGGTTTGCCGGCCAGCGGGTGCAGCACTTTGGGCAGCGCGGACTGCATGCGCTTGCCCATGCCGGCGGCAAGGATGACGACGTTCATGGATGGAAGCAGGAAGAAAAGAGGTGCAGAAATTCTAGCACGCACTGATTTCGGGCCCGGTATTGGGGCGGCGTTTCAGCGATTGTCCGGTCCGCCGCCGCGTGCCGGGCGGTCGCCTTCGCGGCCACGATTTTCCAGTTGTCGCGACCGTCCCGCTTCGATCGGCGCGACGCGTTCCGAACGTCCGGACGGCGGTACCGCCAGCCCGGTGCGGCCCGGTACCGAGCGCTGCTCGGAATGCGGCGCTGGCTGCTGTTCCGGACGGAATTGCTGGCGCCGCTCGTTCCCGTTTTGGCCGTGTTCGTTAGGCACGCCGGGCGCCTGTGGCGTGCTGCGCGGCGGTTGCGCCACGGGCGCCGCTTGGTGCCGTTGTTCGACGGCATGGGGTGCCGATTCCAGGCGCTGCGCCGGTGGTGCCAATGTGGCAGCGGGGGTGGGTTGCCGCTGAAATTCGCGGCGCTGCTCCGGAATGGCGCGCGGCACGGCTGTCAGCGGCGCCGAGCGCTGCTCGAAATGTGGCGCTGGCTGCTGTTCCGGACGGAATTGCTGGCGCCGCTCGTTCCCGTTTTGGCCGTGTTCGTTAGGCACGCCGGGCGCCTGTGGCGTGCCGCGCGGCGGTTGCACCACGGGTGCCGCTTGGTGCCGTTGTTCGACGGCATGGGGTGCCGATTCCAGGCGCTGCGCCGGTGGCACCAATGTGGTAGCGGGGGTGGACGGCGACACCGGTTGCCGCTGAAATTCGCGGCGCTGCTCCGGAATGGCACGCGGCACGGCTGTCAGCGGCGGTCGGGCCGGCGTGGCTGGCATCGTTGCCGATAGCGGTGCATTGAGCAATTGCTGTGATGCGCCGCTCAGCGCCGGAGCGCGGCCAACGGCGATGGTGCGGCGCTGCTCGAAGCGTTCATGCGGGATCACGGTGACCGCGCCGTGTTCCAGCCGGTTGCGGTAAATCGCCTGCGAGTCCGGCCGGTTGCCGCGACCGCTGAAAGGGTCATTCAAACGCCGGGCATAGCCTGGCGATATCGGATAGCCGGGGCGGAAGTCTTCATGCGGCGCCAGCGGGAACCAGCCGACCGCAGGTGCGTTGCCGCTTGAAAATTGGGCATTCCAGTTGCCGCCGCCGACCCAGCCAACCAGCGCCGGCGCCCATACCGGCCGCGCCACCACGCGTCCCGGCACCCAGCACCAGCGCTGCCGATACCAAGCCCAGCGGCCGTAATGAAACGGCGCATAGCCCCAAGGCGCGGCATCGATCCAGGTCCAGCCCCAAGGATCGATCCAGGTCCAGCTGCCGTCGCGGTACGGCGCCCAATCGGCCGGCACGCTTTGCGGAATCCAGATGGCGCCGTAGTCGTCGCTCATGCTCCAGGCACCATATTGGTCGAGGGCTTCGTAGCCAGTCAGCTCCGGCGACACATAGCGCGCCGATACGGACTGGTCGTCACGCTGGTCGCGCGCCAGGCTCCAGCGGTCGAAGTCATCCGGCGTCGCGGTGCTCACCTCCAGGGTGCCGTAGCTGCTGGTGGCGCGCTGGCCGGCCACCAGTGTCAGTGCGGACGGGGTGCTATCGGCGCCGCTGTCGAAACGTGCCGCACCAGAAAACAGACTGATGACGGTGGTGCCGGGGCTGCGCCCGGCATCGGCATGCAGTTGCGACGGTGCGGTCAGCGTCAACCGCCCCTGCGCCGTGTTGAGTTCGAAACCGGCAACCAGGTCGGGATTTTTGACGCGCACGTTCAGGCTGCCGCCCAGCAGTCGCAAGTGCAAGATTTGCTCGTCCAGCTCGGCGATTTCCAGTTCGGAATCGCCGTCCAGCCGCAGCGCGGTCGATCCCACCCGCAGTTCGGCGCGCGCGCCGGGGCCGGTGGTGATGACGTTATGCGAAGTCAGCGGCCAGTTTTGCAGCGCCGGCGCGGCTTCGGCGTCGTAAGCAGGGCGGAATTCGACCTCACCCTGGAGGTAGGCGATGCTGCCGACGCGCGCCGGCGGATCGGCCAGTGCGAGGCTGCCGGCCAGCGCCAGTCCAAACAGCAGGACTAACTGCAGGAGGACGGTTTTTATTCGTGCGACGCTGGCCTGTATCCGAAAGTGTAGCAGCCCAGCTGAGCCACCATGCAAGCATGGATACCGATCCGCGTGTCGGTGCGCGCACGCACGGCGGCCCATGCAGCGCTCGGATTCGTTGAATGCTTCCATCACACCTTCTCGAGAAGCCATCAATGACCTCACTATACATTTTTTAAGGCGTTGGACTATCAACGGAATACGACTTCTACACCGGCACGCAAGGCTTGCGGCGTACTGAGTTCCAGTGGGCAAGAAACGGTTACGCATGTTCGACTGGAAGCCATCGGCAGCAATTGGCATGCGCAGGTTGATTAAAAGGAACGATAGTGTCTTGAGTTCGGCTTATTGCACTTATGCGGCCAATGTCGGATTTTTTATAGCCGCCCGATCGATTCAAGTTCGACGGCCAGCGTTACATATGCCACGCGGGCGGCGTGCAAGCCGATTAGCAGACGATGGCACGCGCCGCCGAAGCGTGGGAGGCGCGCGACTGAGACCGAACGCGGTACGTTCGCTTCGCTGCCTGTGGAGACGATGTGAAACCGAGCGTGACAGTCATGCAGTCTTGCAGAGCGCCGCCAGGGCGCCGCCGTCGATGCTGACCAGGTCGTCCGCTTCCAGCCAGCGCCACTGGCCGGGAGCCAATCCCGGCTCCAGTTGCAGGCCGCCGACGGCGCTGCGGTGCAGTTGTTCGACGCGGTTGCCAACCGCCGCCAGCATGCGCTTGACCTGATGATACTTGCCTTCGCCGATGGTCAGTTCAAGCCCATGCTCGGCGATCTGGCGGCAGGCGAGAGCGGTCACCGGCTGCGGGTCGTCGCGCAGCACCACGCCGGCCAGCAGCGCGTCGATTTGCGGCGCGGCCAGCGGGTGGCGGGTGGTGACCCGATACACTTTCGGTATTCCGCGTTTCGGCGCGCTGCAGCGATGGATGAAGCCACCATCGTCCGACAGCAGCAGCAGGCCGGTGGTGTCGAAGTCGAGCCGGCCGACGCACTGGATGCCGCGCGCAATCAGTTCGGGCGGCAGCAAGCTGAACACGCTCGGGTGCATGTGGGTCTTGTGCGAACACTCATAGCCGGCCGGTTTGTGCAGCGCCAGGTACACCCGCTCCCGATAGCGCCAAGTGCTGCCGTCGACGCTGAAGCTGAGGTTTTCCGGCGCGAACTCGGCCGCCGGTTGCCGACACTCATCGCCGTTGACGCGCACGCGGCCGTCCAGGATCAGGTTGCGGCACTGGCGGCGGCTGCCGAAGCCCTGGCTTTGCAGCAGTTTTTCCAGCGTCATGCGGCGCGGTTCCGGCCGTCAGTCGCCGCGGCGCAGCGAAATGACGTGGCTCTGGCCGTCGTCGCTGCCGCCGATGGCGCACGGTTCCTCATCAAAGGCGATGTCGCCGTTCGGATCGGCGACGCCACTGGCGGTCAGGTCGGTGAAATTGAACAGCCGGCGGTCCAGCAGGTGCGACGGTGCCACGGTGGAGAGGGCGGCGAAGATGTTGTCGACCCGGCCCGGGAATTTTTTGTCCCATTCGCGCAGCAGCGCCTTGATCTGCTTACGCTGCAGGTTTTCCTGGCTGCCGCACAGGTCGCACGGGATGATCGGGAATTGCTTGACTGCGGCGTAGCGCTCGGTATCGGCTTCCTTCACGTAGGCCAGCGGCCGGATCACGATGTGGCGGCCGTCGTCGGACTGCAGCTTGGCCGGCATGCTCTTCAGCTTACCGCCGAAAAACATGTTCAGAAAGAAGGTTTCCAGGATGTCGTCGCGGTGGTGGCCAAGCGCGATCTTGGTCGCGCCCAGTTCATCGGCCACGCGGTACAGGATGCCGCGCCGCAGCCGCGAACACAGCGAGCAGGTGGTCTTGCCTTCCGGGATCACGCGCTTGACGATGCTGTAGGTATCCTGGTTTTCAATGTGAAACGGCACCTCCAGCGCGCTCAGGTAATCGGGCAGCACATGCGCCGGGAAATTCGGCTGTTTCTGGTCGAGGTTGACGGCGACGATGTCGAAGCGGATCGGCGCCCGTTCGCGCAGGGTCAGCAAGATGTCGAGCAGCGCGTAGCTGTCCTTGCCGCCCGACAGGCAGACCATCACGCGGTCGCCGTCCTCGATCATGTTGAAATCGCCAATTGCCTGCCCGACCTGGCGGCACAGCCGCTTG
>DATJCV010000404.1:0-2574 GCA_035497775.1 Burkholderiaceae bacterium
CCCAGCAAGTCCAGTCCCTGTTGCGATCCGGACACCATCAGCACCTGTTCCGGCGCGATGCGCGCGCCGTTGGTCGAAAGCGAATCGGCAATCCAGGCGCGCAACGGGACTGGACTTGCTGGGCAAGGTGCTGATCGACGAAGGCGACCGCGTGCTGGTGGAAACCCCGAGCTATCTCGGTGCGCTGCAGGCATTTTCGGTATACGGACCGGAGTTTGTTTCGATCCCGAGCGACGACGGCGGTTTGCTGCCGGAGGCGGTGGCTACGGCTGGGCAGGGCGCGCGCATGCTGTATGCGCTGCCCAATTTCCAGAACCCGACCGGTCGCACCCTGTCGCTCGAACGCCGGCACGAGCTGGTGACGAATTGCGCCCGTCTCGGCCTGCCGCTGATCGAGGACGATCCGTATGGTGCCCTCAGCTATCGCCACGCGCCGCTGCCGAAAATGCTGGGCATGAATCCGGACGGCGTGATCTACATGGGCTCGTTTTCGAAGGTGCTGACGCCCGGCATCCGGCTCGGCTACGTGGTGGCGCCGCTGCCGCTGGCGCAGAAGCTGGAGCAGGCCAAGCAGGCGGCCGACCTGCACACCGCGCAACTGACACAAATGGTGGTGCATGAAGTGATCAAGGATGGTTTCCTGGAGCAGCACATTCCGACCATCCGCAACCTGTATGCCGACCAGTGCCAGGCCATGCTGGCGGCGCTGGCGGAATTCTTCCCGGCCGGCGTCAGCTGGACCAAACCGGAAGGCGGCATGTTCATCTGGGTCACGCTGCCCAGACATATCGACAGCATGGCGCTGCTGAACGAGGCGATCGGCCACAACGTTGCCTTCGTACCCGGCGCGCCGTTCTATGCCAACGCGCCGGAAAGCAACACCTTGCGGCTGTCCTTCGTGACCGTGCCGCCGGAAAAAATCCGGCAAGGCGTCGAGCGGCTAGGCGGATTGATTCGCGCCGCCATGGCGTAACGCGGTAGCAGGTTCAGGTTTTTGCCTGGGGCCTGCTTGTGATGCCACGCCTGCCACGAGCCTGCACCGGCGTGCAGATCGTCGTGGTGGGCATCTGCCGATGTGCGGGCGCTTGGTGGCACGGATTCAACTCCCGGTCGCTGGCTTGTCCCTCGCCACGGCCGCCTCTTGCGCAGCATCCGGCCATACTACGTCGTGATTGACTGCATACAGCTGGCACGGTGTGCTGCTGTGCTTTTCACAGCTGGCGATGACGGCCTCGGCCGGATCGTCGCCGTCCTCTACCCAACTCCATGCGCCGCTGGCCGAGACCGCGAAGGCACGTGGCGTCGGTTTGCCGAGGAAGGTCCGGTAGCCGTTGCGGCCCTTGTCTTCCAGGTAAGGGACGGCATCGATGTCTTCGAGCGCCGCATAATCCGTTTTCGGCACGCGATTGTCGTCTACCAGCGCGACCACCTGCTCGGTCGGCATGCCGATCCGCTTCAGGAATTTTTCGGTTTCCGGCCACCAGATTTTCACGCCATCCCAGCTGCTGCTCATGCCATGCGCATCGTTCTTGAAATTGCCGAAGGCGACCAGCTCCGCGTTGCCGCCGCTGCGTACATATGCGCCATACATGCGCGCGGCGAGGTCGCGATCGAAATGCTTGTCGTTGGCGCCGTAAAACCACAGGCTGGGTAGCGGCGTCTGGCTGCCGAATTGGGCGAACGCGTCGATCAGGGACGACTGCCACCGGCAATCGCCGCCATGCATGCGCAAGCCGCCGGCGAAATTGATCAAGCCCTTCACGCCAGGGTAGTTGCGCATGCCGAATGCGAGCGTGGCGAGGCCGCCGTATGACTGGCCAGCAATCAGGATCTGGTTGCTATCGACCCAGCTTTGACCGACAAAATAATTCAGCGCCGCTTGCACGTCGTTTGCCTGTGTCTGTCCGTTACCGAACATGTCGCATCCATGTTCGACGTAGTTTCCGCTGGAGCGCGCAAAACCCTGGCGCATCGGGACGACGACGGCGTAGCCGCGCTTGACGAATTCACGACTCAGCGCCAGGAAACGATCGCGCGGCTGCGTGTTCGGATTGCCCAATGCCTTGCCGTGATTCATGATCAACAGCGGGAAAGGACCGTCGCCGGGCGGCTTGTAGATGGTGGTTTCAAGCTGTACGCGTTTCAATTGCGAAACAGCCGGAATCATCACCACCCGTTCATCCAGCGGTGCGGTGATCGGGCGCGGATTGGCCAGGCACGCGTGTGCGCCGATCAGCGCGCACACGGCAACGCATGCGATCGCTATCCGGCTGCTGCGAGTTGATGGACGATTGGTCTTTGCTTCGTGTTTGCGTAAAGAGAAATTCGGCATGCGTCACCACAGGCTGCAAAAGCGAATGCCGGACGGTGAACGTCCGACTGGATTTGCCTGTTGAAAGCTGCCGAATGATTTGTTGAAAAATAACTATGGGCAGCATTTAGCCCAGGCAATTTTGCCTATGCTAAATACTGCTTTGCCGTACATCAATACCCGCTTATGCAACTAAGGGAAATTATTTTGCGCAAACAATGAAGGATTGCAAATTAACCTTGCTTAACAGGAAATTTATATCT
>DATJCV010000405.1:0-9601 GCA_035497775.1 Burkholderiaceae bacterium
CCGGCCGCGGCGGTCAGGATATTGCCGAAGTCGTGTCCACCATGGAGCGGATGAAAAAGGACTCCAGCGAGGTGGCGCAGATCACCGGCGTGATCGATGGCATTGCCTTCCAGACCAACATCCTGGCGCTGAACGCCGCAGTCGAGGCGGCGCGCGCCGGCGCCCAAGGGCGCAGCTTTGCGGTGGTGGCGGCCGAAGTGCGCACGCTGGCGCAACGCTCGGCCGCAGCGGCCAAGGACATCAATGGCTTGATCGACGGCCTGATCCGGCAAATTCATCATGGCGACCGGCTGACGGCAACGGCCGGCAAGACCATGCAGCAGATTGTCGGCTCGTCGCGGCAGGTGGCCGATATCGTCGCCGACATCACCTTGGCCAGCGAACAGCAAAGCATCGCCATCGCCCAGGCCAATGGCGCGCTCAGTGAAATGGAGCGCGCCACGCAGCACAACGCCGCCTTCGTCGAGCAATCGGCCGGCGCCGCCGAGAACCTGCGACGACAGGCGCTCAATCTGCGCCACGCGGTCGATTTTTTCACTCTGGCGGCAAGCGCATCCCATCCAGTATCCCGCGCCACGCCAGCGGCGCCGAACAGCGCGGCCTCCGGCCAGCGATCAGCGCTGCTGTCGCAAACGGAATCGGCGCAGACTGCGGCACAAGCAGGCAACGCCCCCCTGCTCAACCTCGCCGCCTGATGCCATTCCCCCGCCGGCAGCACCGGCGGCGCACCTGAACTGGCCAGGGTAACGCCCTCTTCTTTACCGCGATTCCGACACCAGGCTGGCTTGACGCACAAAGTGCGTGGCGCGGACGGATGATGTGCGCCGTGCTGGGAGCATCTGGAATTTGCCCTTGCGGAAATGAGAATAAACGTTTACTCTTCATCCTTTCGCTTTTCTTCCTCGTGATACAGAGAACAACTTTCAAGACACGATCAAGGCCCGTCATGACCCCACATAACACATTTCCTTCTCGCCTGATTTTCATCGGCATGCTGGCCAGCGCCGCCTTGTTAGGCTGCAGCCCGCAAGCCGCGCCGCCGAGCGCAGGCGGCGCACCGACTCCCGTCACCGTGGTGACGCTCAAGAGCGAGCCGGTGACATTGACCCGCGAATTGCCCGGTCGCACCGTTGCTTCGCTGGTGGCCGAGGTGCGGCCGCAGGCCAATGGCATCGTCAAGCGCCGTTTGTTTACCGAAGGCGGGCCGGTGAAGGCCGGGCAACCGCTGTACCAGCTGGATGACGCCAGCTACCAGGCGGACTTGGCCAGCGGCCAGGCGGCGCTGGCGCGGGCGCAGGCGACCTTGAATTCGGCGCGCCTGAATGCGACGCGCTCAGCCGAACTGGCCAAGATCGACGCCATCAGCCGCCAGGACAATGAAAACGCCACCGCAGCGCTGCTGCAGGCGGAAGCTGACGTCAAGGCGGCACAAGCGGCGCTCCAGCGCAACAACATCGTGCTCGACTATGCTCGCATCACCTCGCCGATCAGCGGCCGCATCGGCAAGTCGGCGGTGACCCAGGGCGCGCTGGTGACGGCAAATCAGGCGGCGGCGCTGGCCACAGTGCAGCAACTGGACCCAATCCATGTCGATCTGACCCAATCCAGCAGCGAACTATTGCAACTGCGCAAAGAACTGGCGGCCGGCACCCTGACCGCTACCGGCGACGTGCCGGTGACCATCCTGCTCGAGGACGGCAGCCAGTACCAGCATCCCGGCAAACTGGCGTTTTCCGACGTGACCGTTGACCCCGCCACCGGCAGCTATTCGTTGCGCGTCACGGTGCCGAACCCCAACAACATTTTGCTGCCGGGCATGTACGTGCGCGCCGTGGTCAGCAACGGCAAGCGTGAAGACGGCTTGCTGGTGCCGCAACAGGGCATCGCGCGCGATCCCAAGGGCAACGCCAGCGCGCTGGTGGTCAGCAAGGACAACAAGGTCGAACCGCGCCAGGTCCAGGCCAGCCGCACCATCGGCGACAAATGGCTGGTCGACAGCGGCCTGGCCGCCGGCGACAAGGTGATCGTCGAAGGCCTGCAAAAAATCGGCCCGGGCATGCCGGTGCAGGCCAGCGAGGCCGCGCCGCCCGAGGCCAAGCCGGCTGCCGACAAGATTGCCGCTGCCACCCAGAAGAAATAAGGGAATCCCGAAATGGCACGTTTTTTTATAGATCGCCCGATCTTCGCTTGGGTCATCGCCATCATCATCATGCTGGCCGGCATCCTGGCGCTCAAGTCGCTGCCGATCTCGATGTACCCCACCATCGCGCCGCCGACGGTGTCGATCAACGCCACCTATCCGGGTGCCTCGGCCAAGGTGGTCGAAGATTCGGTCACGCAGATCATCGAGCAGAACATGAAAGGCCTGGACGGCCTGCTGTACTTCTCGTCGACCAGCCAGGCCAGCGGCGGCGCCACCATCACCCTGACCTTCGCCAACGGCACCAATCCGGACACCGCGCAGGTGCAGGTGCAGAACAAGCTGCAGCTGGCGATGCCGCTGCTGCCGCAGGAAGTGCAGCGGCAAGGGGTCAACGTCAGCAAGTCCTCCACCGGCTTCCTGCAGGTGATCGGCTTCGTGTCCGAAGACGGCAGCATGGACAAGGATGACATTGCCGATTACGTCTCCGCCAACCTGGTCGACCCATTGTCGCGCGTGCCCGGAGTGGGCACCTTGCAGGTGTTCGGCGCCAAGTATGCGATGCGGATCTGGCTCAACCCCAGCAAGCTCGACACTTACAATCTCGCCCCGGCCGACGTCATCGCCGCGATCCGGGCCCAGAACGCGCAAGTCGCGGTCGGGCAGCTCGGCGGCACTCCGGCGGTTGGCGGACAGCAGATCAACGCCACCATCACCGCCCAGGACCGGCTGCAAACCCCTGAGCAGTTCCGCGACATCGTGATCCGCAGCAATGCCGATGGCTCGGTGCTGAAGCTGGCCGACATCGCCCGCGTGGAGCTGGGCGCAGAAAACTACGATTTCATCACGCGCTACAACGGCAAGCCGGCCACTGGCATCGCAGTTTCGCTGGCTACCGGCGCCAATGCGCTCGACACCGCCGCCGGCGTCAGCGCCACGCTGAAGCAACTACAGCCCTCGTTTCCGGCCGGCCTGACCGCCGTCGTGCCGTTCGACACCACGCCGTTTGTCCAGGTCTCGATCAAGGGCGTGGTGACGACGCTGCTGGAAGCGATCGTGCTGGTGTTCCTGGTGATGTATCTGTTCCTGCAGAACTTCCGCGCCACGCTGATCCCGACCATCGCCGTGCCGGTGGTGCTGCTGGGCACCTTCGGCGTGCTGGCCGCCCTGGGTTTTTCGATCAACATGCTGACCATGTTCGCCATGGTGCTGGCGATCGGCCTCTTGGTCGATGACGCGATCGTGGTGGTAGAGAACGTCGAGCGCCTGATGAGTGAGGAAGGGCTGTCGCCGCTGGAAGCCACCCGCAAATCGATGGACCAGATCACCGGCGCGCTGGTCGGCATCGGTCTGGTGCTGTCGGCGGTATTCGTGCCGATGGCCTTCATGGCCGGCTCCACCGGCGTCATCTACCGCCAGTTTTCGGCCACCATCGTGTCGGCCATGGGGCTCTCGGTGCTGGTCGCCATCGTGCTGACACCGGCCCTGTGCGCGACCATGCTGAAGCCGGTCGCCAAGGGCCATCAGATGGCCACTAAAGGGTTTTTCGGCTGGTTCAACCGCACCTTTGAGCGTGGCAGCAAGAAATATCAGGGTGGCGTGTATGGCATCGTCACGCGCGGCAAGCGCTTCATGGCGATCTTCGCGGCGCTGGTGGCGGTGATGGTGTTCCTGTTCCTGCGCCTGCCGAGCTCGTTTTTGCCGCCTGAAGATCAGGGCGTCCTGTTCGCCATGGTGCAGGCGCCGGTGGGCGCGACGCAGGAACGCACGATGGAAACTATCCAGAAGGTCGAGCAGCACTTCATGGAAAATGAAAAAGACGCGGTCGAATCGATCTTCAGCGTGCAGGGTTTCAGCTTCGGCGGCACTGGCCAGAACAACGGCATCGCCTTCGTCAAGCTGAAGGACTGGAGCGAAAGGACCACGCCGGAAACCAGCATCAATGCGGTCGCCGGCCGTGCCATGGGCGCGCTGATGCAGATCAAGGATGCGCTGGCCTTCGCCTTTGCGCCGCCGGCGATGCCCGAACTCGGCACCTCGGCTGGCTTCGTCTTCTTCCTGAAGGACAACGCCAACCTCGGGCATGACGCCTTGACCGAGGCGCGCAACCAGTTCCTCGGAATGGCCGCGCAAAACAAGCTGCTGGCCAATGTCCGTCCGAATGGACAGAACGACACGCCACAGTTCCGCCTCGACATCGACACACAGAAGGCCAGCGCGCTGGGCCTGTCCACCGACGCCATCAATGCGACGCTGTCGACCGCCTGGGGCGGCCAGTATATCGACGACTTCATCGACCGCGGCCGCGTTAAGCGCGTGTTCGTGCAGGCCGATGCCCCGTTCCGCATGGTGCCCGAGGACTTCAACCGCTGGTCGGTGCGCAACAAGCAGGGCCAGATGGTGCCATTCTCGGCGTTTGCCAGTTCGCGCTGGGATTATGGCTCGCCGCGCCTGGAGCGCTACAACGGCGTCGGTGCCATGGAAATCAACGGTGAAGCGGCGCCAGGCGTGAGCTCGGGCGACGCCATGGCCGAGGTCGAGAAGCTGGTGGCGCAGTTGCCGAAGGGCGTCGGCATCGAGTGGACCGGGCTCTCCTACCAGGAGCGCCAGGCCGGCTCGCAAACGCCGCTGCTGTACTCGCTGTCGCTCTTGATCGTGTTCCTGTGCCTGGCGGCGATGTATGAAAGCTGGACCATTCCGACCGCCGTCCTGCTGGTGGCGCCGCTCGGAATCCTCGGCACCGTGCTGGCCGGCACGCTGCGCGGCATGGAGCGCGACGTCTACTTCCAGGTGGCGATGCTGACCACGGTCGGGCTGACCAGCAAGAATGCGATCCTGATCGTCGAGTTCGCCAAGGAAAACCTGGAAAAGGGCATGGAGCTGATCGAGGCCACCATGACCGCGGTGCGCGACCGCCTGCGGCCGATCCTGATGACTTCACTCGCCTTCGGCTTGGGCGTGCTGCCGCTGGCGATTTCCAGCGGCGCGGGCTCCGGCGCGCAGCGCGCGATCGGCACCGGCGTGCTGGGCGGCATGATCGTCGGCACCCTGCTCGGCATCTTCTTCATTCCCTTGTTCTTCGTGGTGGTCGAGCGGCTGTTCGTGCGCCGCAAGCCATCCGTTGCCGCTGCCGCGCCGCTGGCCGACGCTGCCGCAGGAGTTCCTTCCCATGACTAAGCCCTTGCTCACGACGCTGGCGCTGGCCGCCATGCTGGCCGTTACCGGCTGCGCCAGCCTGGAACCGACACTCCCCGCCGCCGATGCCGGCATTCCGCAAGCCTGGCCGCTGCCGCCGAGCACCGCCGCCCACGGCAGTGTCAGTGCGCCGCTAGCGGACGCCGTCAGCGAGGCGGCGGCCGACATCGGCTGGCGCGACTTTTTCGCCGACCCGAAACTGGTGCAACTGATTGCGCGCGCGCTGGACAACAACCGCGATCTGCGGGTGGCGGTGCTGAACGTCGAGCGCGCCCGCTCCCAGTACCGCATCCAGCGTGCCAACCAGTTGCCGTCGCTGGGCGCCAACGCCACTGTCACGCGCAGCGGCGATGCTCCGCAGGCCATCCCCACCTACAGCGCCAGCCTTGGCGTCGCCGCCTTTGAACTGGACCTGTTCGGCCGCGTGCGCAATCTGAGCCAGGCCGCGCTGCAGCAGTACTTTTCCCAGGAAGAAGCGCGCCGCAGCGCGCAATTGAGCCTGGTGGCCGAGATCGCCAATGCTTATCTGACGCTGGGCGCCGACCAGGAATTGCAGCGCGTAGCGCAGGCCACGCTGGCCAACCGCCAGCAGGCATTGGGCCTGAGCGAGCAACGGCACAAGCTGGGCGCGGTGTCGGCGCTCGATCTGAGCCAGGCGCAGACCGCGCTGGAAACGGCGCGCAGCGACGTCGCGCGCTATGCCGGCCAGGTGGCGCAGGATGTCAACGCGCTGGCGCTGCTGGTCGGCGCGCCGGTCGAAGCCGCCTTGCTGCCGAGCGGCCTGGAGCTGCAAGTCAGCGGCCTGGCGGCACTGCCGGCCGGCTTGCCGGCGGAGGTGCTGCTGCGCCGCCCGGACGTACTGCAAGCTGAGCACCAGTTGCGCGCCGCCAATGCCAATATCGGCGCCGCCCGCGCTGCCTTCTTCCCGTCGATCAACCTGACCGGCAACCTCGGCAGCGCCAGCAACGAGCTGTCGAACCTGTTTTCCAGTGGCACCCGGATCTGGAGCTTCATCCCGCAAGTCAACCTGCCGATCTTTCAAGGCGGCCGTCTGCGCGCCAATCTGGGTCTATCGACCGCCGAGCGCGATATCGCGCTGGCGCAGTATGAAAAAGCGATCCAGGCCGGTTTTCGCGACGTGGCCGACGCGCTGGCACTGACCCGTACCCTGGCCGAACAAAAAGCGGCGCAGCAAGCCTTGCTGGCGGCCGCCACCCGTGCCGACCAGCTCTCCCGCGCGCGCTACGAGGCGGGACGCGACAGCTACCTGGTGTTGCTGGACGCCCAGCGCACGCTGTACGCCGCGCAGCAATCGCTGGTGGCGACCCAACTGGCCGAGCAAAGCAACCGCGTCGCGCTGTACAAGGTGCTGGGCGGCGGCTGGAACGAGCGTAGCGGGGAATCGAAATGACTGCGACACCGGCTGAAAAGCGGGCGCTGGCACAGCGCGAACGGATCCTGACGGCGGCCCAAAAGTGCTTCATCGAGCACGGCTTTCATGCCGCCAGCATGGCCAACATCGCCGATGCCGCGGACATGAGCCCGGGGCTGATCTACCGCTATTTCGGCAGCAAGAGCGAAATCGTACTGGCGATCATCGAACAGCAGCTGCAATTGGCACGCGAGGAAATGCACCAGTTGGATGGCCGCCGCGATCTCGCCCTGCAGATCGCCAGATCGTTTGGCGATACCGCCAGCACCGCGCAGCGGCAAACTCATCCGGCGCTGTTCCTGGAAATCTCGGCCGAGGCGTCGCGCGATGCGGTGATCGGCGCCGCAGTGCGCTCCTCCGATCAGGTACTGGATGCCGAATTTCACGAGTGGTTGAGCCGCAGCAAGTGCGAAGGCGGGCTCGGCATTGCAGCGTCGAAGACGCACCTGGTGGCCTTGCTGCTGCAATGCCTGTGGGAAGGCATGAAAGTGCGCGAGGCGCGCCAGCCCGATTTCGACCATGCGTTGCTGCAAGCTGCACTGCAGGAATTCCTGCCGGCACTGCTGACGCCAGCGGATGCTGCCTAAGGCCGCGGACAGCGGACCACTGCACCCGGAATCATATACTCCAGCTATCGCATGTCGTTTTCGGAGAAAAAATATAAGCCTTGATCACATACTCTATGTTTTTAAAACTTATCTTGTATTTTGAAACACCTCCCGCCTGGCGCGCCGATCGCCAACCACCGGCCCCGAGCGCCGGAACCGGCGGCAAGACAGGGTAAAATAGCCTTTAGTTCAAATCCTCCAGCCTGACACCAAGACACCATGAAATTTTCCAAGCAGTTCCAGCGTTACGAATCCGAGCACACCAAATTCATTTCCGAATTGAAGCGGAAAGATCCGAACCTGGAAGCGAAGCAGCAAGCCGGGCGCGCGCTGCTGTGGGACAAGGCGCCGATCGATCTCGATGAACGCCGCCGCGCCGACGCCTCGCGCGTGCCGCAGACCGAGTACGTCTACTACCATCTGCACAAGGGTTAAGGCATGAGCGGGACGCCCGCCGCAGCCGCGCCGGCCGTCGCAGCCGACCATGCGCTGTTGCAAGGCATCGACTCCACTCCGAATGTGGTGGACGGCGTCGCTTTCGCCCGGCTGTACGGCGAGCCGCTGTTCCGGCTGCCGAACGACCTGTATATCCCGCCGGACGCGCTGGAAGTGTTCCTGGAAGCGTTCGAAGGCCCGCTCGACTTGCTGCTGTACTTGATCCGCAAGCAGAACTTCAACATCCTCGACATTCCGATGGCACAAGTCACGCTGCAATACCTGGAATACGTCGAGCAGATCCGCCGCACCAACCTGGAACTGGCTGCCGAATACCTGCTGATGGCGGCGATGCTGATCGAAATCAAGTCGCGCATGCTGCTGCCGGTTAAAAAAGCCGACAGTGGCGAAGAAGCCGCCGACCCGCGTGCCGAACTGGTGCGGCGCCTACTGGAATATGAACAGATGAAGCTGGCGGCGCACCAGATCGACGCGCTGCCGCAGCTCGGACGCGACTATGTGCGCACCCAGATTTACATCGAGCAAAGCCTGGTGCCGCGCTGGCCGGATGTCAGCGCCGACGATCTGCGCGCCGCCTGGGCCGACGTCGTCAAGCGTGCCACGCTCACCACGCATCACACCATCAGCCGCGAGGAACTGTCGGTGCGCGAACACATGACGGCCATCCTGCGCCGCCTGCAGTCCACCCGCTTCGTCGAGTTCGCCGACCTGTTCGATCCCTCGCGCGGGGTGCCGGTGCTGGTGGTCCATTTCATCGCCTTGCTGGAGCTGGCCAAGGAAACCCTGATCGAAATCACCCAGGCCGAAGCCTACGCGCCAATCTACGTGCGGCTGGCTTACTCGCCGAGCTGAATGCGCGGGCGGCGCGCTGCCGCAGGCTCTTCATCGATTCACCCTGCCTTTTTGCCATATCACCACTTCCCATGAAAATCATTTCGTCCATTGAAGAGCTGCGCGATCAGTTGCGCGGCCAATTGCGCACCGTGTTCGTCCCCACCATGGGCAACCTGCACGAAGGCCATCTGTCGCTGATGCGGCTGGCGCGAAAACATGGCGACCCGATCGTCGCCTCGATCTTCGTCAACCGCCTGCAGTTCGGCCCGAACGAGGATTTCGACAAATACCCGCGCACGTTTGCTGCCGATGTCGAGAAGCTGGAAAAGGAAGGCGTGTACGTGCTGTTTGCACCGACGGAAAAGGATCTGTATCCGGAACCACAGGAATATCGCGTGCGGCCGCCGGACGACCTCGGCAACATCCTGGAAGGCGAATTCCGCCCCGGCTTCTTTACCGGGGTCACCACCGTCGTCCTGAAGCTGTTTTCCTGCGTGCAGCCGCGCGCCGCGGTCTTCGGCAAGAAGGACTATCAGCAGTTGATGATCGTGCGCGACATGTGCAAGCAGTTCGCCATCCCGACCGACATCGTGGCCGCCGAAACCTGGCGCGCCGACGACGGTCTGGCGCTGTCCTCGCGCAACATGTACCTGTCGCCGGAGGAGCGGGCCGAAGCGCCGGCGCTGTTTCGCACCCTGAACGAAGTGGCTGGCGAAGTGCGCGCCGGCCATCTGGACGTGTTCGAGCTGGAACGGCAGGCGATGGCGCGGCTCGCCGCGCGCGGCTGGAAACCCGATTACGTGGCGATTCGCAAGCGTGCCGACCTGCAGCCGCCGGCCGCCGGCGATCTGGCCAAAGGCGCGGAACTGGTGGTGCTGACCGCCGCCAAGCTGGGCGGCACGCGCCTGATCGACAACCTGGAAATTTGATGCGGCC
>DATJCV010000406.1:0-5795 GCA_035497775.1 Burkholderiaceae bacterium
TAGGTGGTCATGCCGCACAGCGCGCCGGTGTCGAGCCGGCGGATCGCGAACGGCAGCATGCTGCCTTGCTGCTGCAGGCCGAGGCGGCGCTCGATCTCGGCTTGCATCTGTTCCGGCGCCGGCACCGAGGTGTACCAGAGCTTCCACAGCTCGCCGTCGGCGACGGCCGCCGCCAGCGCATCGCGGTGCGCCAGCGTCAGCGGCTCCAGCGCCACATGGCGGCCGGCGAGGGTGAGCGGTTCGAGCGCGATCATGGTGGCGGTACCGGGGCGATGTATATGCGTATGGGAGTATTTTTAAAGATGTCCGTAATACATCCGGGAATGGCCATTTTTACGGCATACCCCACTGTTTACCGGTTTGCGCGCGACATGAACACCAGGCGCTCGAACAGGTGCACGTCCTGCTCGTTCTTCAAGAGCGCGCCGTGCAGCGGCGGCACCACGGTCTTGGCGTCCTTGCTGCGCAGCGCTTCCGGCGGGATGTCTTCGGCCAGCAGCAGCTTCAGCCAGTCCAGCAGTTCCGAGGTCGACGGCTTCTTCTTCAGCCCCGGCACGTCGCGCACTTCATAGAAGGTCTGCAGCGCTTGCGCCAGCAAGTCCTTCTTCAGGTTGGGGAAATGCACGCCAACGATGTCCTGCATCGTGTCCTTGTCGGGGAACTTGATGTAGTGGAAGAAGCAGCGGCGCAGGAAGGCGTCCGGCAATTCCTTTTCATTGTTGGAGGTGATGATCACCAGCGGCCGGTGTTTGGCGCTGACCATTTCGCGCGTCTCGTAGACGTAGAACTCCATGCGGTCCAGTTCGCGCAGCAAGTCGTTCGGGAATTCGATGTCGGCCTTGTCGATCTCGTCGATCAGCAATACCACTTGTTGATCGGCGGTAAACGCCTGCCACAGCACGCCCTTGACAATGTAGTTGTGGATGTCCTTGACCCGTTCATCACCCAGTTGCGAATCGCGCAGGCGCGACACTGCGTCGTATTCGTACAGTCCCTGTTGCGCCTTGGTGGTGGACTTGACGTGCCATTGCAGCAGCAGCATGCCGAGCGCGGCCGCCACTTCCTCGGCCAGCATGGTCTTGCCGGTGCCGGGTTCACCCTTGATCAGCAGCGGCCGCTGCAGCCGCAGGGCGGCATTGACGGCCAGCTTCAGGTCGTCGGTGGCAACATAAGTCTGGGAACCTTCGAAACGGGTGTCTGGTCGCATAGCCGGTGTCATCAAGAAGAAAATAAGGCCAAGTATAAGCGAGATCACGATTCCCTCCGCGTACCGCCGGCAATGCCTGCCGCTGCGCATTACCTGCAAGGAATTTCTCTTTCCCATGAAAATGCTCTTCCTCAAACTAGGCGTCTTCTGGCGTCGGCTTCGGCGCGGTACCAGCAGCCAGCCGCACCTGGATTACGAAGCGCAAGTGGCGGCGCTCGCAAGCCGCGCCAACCCCTTTGCCAGCTGGGATCAGCGTGCCAACTGGATGATCGACTGCGCCGAATGGCTGCGTCGCGAACAAGTCAGCGCGGCCGGTGCGCGTTACCAACGCGTGCGTTTTCTGCTCGACTGGCTGGATCACCATCGCGACCAGCGGCGCCTGGTACAAGCCACCTTGCAAAAAACCCTGCGCGAAGCCAAGGGACCGGAATTGTTTTCCGCCACTGGTTTGCCGCATGAGCCAGCGTTTTTCAGCGAATTGGGTCGGCGTGTGGCCAAGAAAATCTTGCCGCGCCCTCCTGCCAACATGGATTTGTCGGCGTTGTTTATCGCGATGTTTCCGCGCCCGGCCGATGCGGATTGGCTGCTTGGCCTGGAGCGGCCGGTGCTGCAGCGCATCTGGAAGCTGGCGGCGGACCATGGCATCGCGCATGCGTATCGCCAACAGATTGACGAAGCATTGACTTACCTGGCGACGGTGGTGATCGCGGTCGGCATCAGTCCGGATTTCCGCCAGCGGCTGGGAGCGACGCTACCCTTGCAGGCCACGCCGTTCATGGCGCTGCGTCGCGAACTGGAGAAATTTCAGGTTGCCGCTGCGCATGACGTGGCGGCGCTGCGCAGCGTGCGCATGCTGCTTGCCGTTTGCCAGGCGCAGACGGACAAGATCTATGCCCATCTGGACGAATACGGCGTCTCGCTCAGCCTGGTATACAAGGTCGAGCGGATGCGGGCGCAACTGGTGCGCATTGGTTGCCTGATCGACTTGCGCGCCGCCTCCAGCGACAGTGACAGCGAAGGCGCTGCCCAGGTCCAGGCGCAACGGCTGTTGGCCGATCTGATTGCTGCCCAGCATCACCGGGCATCGGTCAATGGCCTGGTGCAGCGCAGTTTTGCGCTGCGCGCGCGCAAGATGGTCGAGCGCAACCGCCAGCACGGCCAGCATGACCGGGTACGCAATCGCCATGAATACCGCACGCTGCTGACAGCGGCGGTGATTGGCGGCGGCGTGGTTGCCTTGGCGGTGCTGGGAAGATTGTTCCTGGGCGAGTCCCACGTTGGCCAGGCCAGATTTTTCGAAGGGGCGTGGATGGCGCTCGGTTACGCCGCGATCTTCCTCGCCATCGCTGCCGGCGGCGGCGTGCTGGCTGCATGCCAGCCGGCGGTGACGGCACCGGCGCTGGCGGCCCGGATGGGCGCGCTGGATACCTTGGTGGGGCTGCGCGGGTTACTGGCTGAAACAGCGCAATTATTGCGGGCGCAGAGCGCGGCGCTGATGGGCAATTTGCTGGGCGTGCTGGCGCTCTTGAGCGTGCTGGCGCTGGCAAGTGGCTGGGCGCGCGGGGTGCCGCTGCTGGACTTCGAGCAGGCGCATGCCGCATTGAAACAGTTGTCGCTGATTGGCGCCACGCCGTTGTTTGCCGCATTGACCGGTGTGCTGCTGTTTCTCGCCGGATTGCTGGCCGGCTTTGCCGATAACTGGTTCGTGCTGCGCCGGGTGCGCCGGTCGCTGGCGCAAAATCGGCGCCTCACGCGGATTCTGGGCGTGACCAGAGCCGAACGGTGCGCCGGCTGGCTGGAACGCAATCTGGCGCGCATAGCCGGCTATGTGGCGCTGGCGGTCTTGCTCGGCATTACGCCAGTGGTCGCGCAGTTTTTCGGCCTACCGTTTGGCGTGCGGCATGTAACGCTGGCGGCGGGGACGTTGGTGGCGGCTGCCTGCAGTCTCGGCTGGAACGCCTTGATTACCCCTCAATTTTGGCTGGCGCTGGCAGGCGTCGGGGTGACCGGTTTGCTGAACATCGGCGTCGGCTTTGGCTGTGCACTGATGCTGGCGCTGAGTGCGCGCGAACTGCCGGGCCGCACGCGGCGGCTGGTGCTGCGTGCGCTGCTGCGGCGCATGCTGGCAGCGCCACGCTTTTTCCTGTTGCCTGGCAGGAATCGGCAGGATTCCGACGCCGCGATGCTCGAAACCATGGAGCGCGCCGTCCAGCGCAAGCGCCGGCAAGCCTGATTGCACCGTGGTTGTGGCGCCAAACGAGTTTGGACGAAGTGATATTGTTGAGCTACAATTAGTCACCTTTTGTGCTTCGTGGCAATGATTTCGATCAATTCTGTCCCGCATCGCGATAAAAATTGGTTCCGCTTCTTATTATTCCGCTCAATATGAAAAAAATATTCGCATTTCTCGCGCTGGCGGCGGCTGCCAATTTTGCCGTTGCTGCGGACCTAGTGGGCAATGCCAACGCAGCCAAGGAAAAAGACAAGGTTGCCATGTGCATAGGTTGCCATGCCATTCCCGGTTACAAGACTGCATTTCCGGAAGTATACGAAGTGCCGCTGCTAGGTGGCCAAAGCGCCAAATACATCGAGAGCGCGCTGCATGCGTACAAGAAAGGCGATCGCAAGCATCCGTCAATGCGC
Organism: Burkholderiaceae bacterium; assembly: GCA_035497775.1. Taxonomy (GTDB): domain Bacteria; phylum Pseudomonadota; class Gammaproteobacteria; order Burkholderiales; family Burkholderiaceae_D; genus DATJCV01. Next base: position 3,851 of record DATJCV010000406.1, read on the forward strand.
GGCATCGCCGAAAGCCTGTCGGATCAGGACATTGCCGATCTGGCGGCTTATTACGCACAGCAAAAATAACGGGAACGCACATGAACAAGATTCTTACTTCGCTGCTGGCTGTAATCTGCGCAAGCGTGGCAGCCAGTGCCCTGGCTGCTGGCAATGTCGAAGCCGGCAAGGCGGCGGCCGCCAAGTTCAATTGCGCCGCCTGCCACGGTGCCGACTACAATACGCCGATCGACCCAAGCTATCCCAAGCTGGCCGGCCAGCATCAGGATTACCTGGCGCACGCGCTGATTGGCTATCAACGTGGCGTCAATGGCGCCAATGGGCGCGGCAACGCGATCATGGGGGCGCAGGCAAAAGCGCTGTCGCGTCAGGACATTCAGAATATCGCTGCCTATCTGCACAGCCTGCCCGGTACCCTGGTGCTGCGCAAATAAGCAAGCGCAGCGCTTGAAAATGACAAAAAACCACGGCTAGCCGTGGTTTTTTTATGGCCGCCGATGGGCCGGCAGCCTGGTTCATGGTGGCGCAGATGGATGCTGGAAGTCAGGTGTTGCATGGCAACGCGACGACGACGTGCCGGCCCGCTCCCGCTCGCAGGAGCTGATTGTGTAGACCACCGATTCAAGACGGTTTTGTCCGCCACGGCCGCCGCTCCGGTGCGCTCGATCAACGCTCGATCAATATTCAGCCTGGGTTTTATATACTCCCGATACGAGCCTCGATTTCCGTATATGAAAAGGTCGCTTCAGGCATATACTCCATCAAAATAAAATCCAGAATGCGATTCGGCCGCGGCCTTCAGCCGCAACGACAAGCAAATTCTTCAATAGCGCGCAGCCTTGGCGCTCAGCGCCGCCTGATGCATTCAAGATAGGCGGCGCCGTCCGGCGGCAGGCCGCTGCGCTGCGAAGTCCAGATCATTTCGCCCAGACATTCCATGATTTGATGATGCGCCTCGTGCTCGGACCCGAGCCGTTGCGCCAGCGCCAGGAAGGCGGCGCGGATGCCGGGCGGCTGGTCGATCGACAGTTGTTCGGCGATCGACAGATGCATGGCCAGATGCAGGAAGGGATTGCTCTGGCCGTGCTCGACGGTGTAGTCGGCCGCCAGCGCGCGCTCGACATCGGCCAGCGCCTCGGCATATTCCGGATGCTGCACGATCCAGTCGCGCGCCATCGCTTCCAGTGGGGTCAGGATTTCGTTGTGGCGCAGCTTGCGTTGGACGTCGCAAAAAAACTGCCTGACTTCATGTTGGGACGGATTGAACATCGCGGGCGGGGAAAGCAGTGGAGGCCTTATTGTACCGGCCTGATGGCGCGCGCGAGAGCGGGCATTCGACTACCATACACAACAATCCGGGCCGCCAAGGCGGCTTTTTTTGACTTCACGATGGACTCCCATGTTGAACGACGCCGTACTCGATACGCTTTTTCGCCACGCCCGCAGCCATAACCGCTGGTCCGACCGGCCGGTCGACGATGCCTTGCTGAAGCAAGTCTTCGAGCTGATGAAGTGGGGCCCGACCTCGGCCAATACCTCGCCGGCGCGCATCGTTTTCGTCAAGTCGGCCGCAGCCAAGGAGCGGCTGCTGGCCTGCATGGACACCGGCAATGTGGACAAGACGCGCAGCGCGCCGGTGATCGCGATCGTCGGCATGGACATGGAATTCTACGAAAAGCTGCCGCAGCTGTTTCCACACACCGACGCGCGCTCGTGGTTCGCCGGCAACCCGGCCAAGATCGAAGAAACCGCGTTCCGCAATTCCTCGCTGCAGGGCGGCTACCTGATCATGGCGGCGCGCGCACTCGGCCTCGATTGCGGGCCGATGTCCGGCTTCGATCCGCAGCGGGTGAACCAGGAATTTTTTGCCGGCACCCCGGTGCGCGCCAATTTCGTCTGCGGCCTCGGTTACGGCAACGGCGAGCACCTGCATGCGCGTTCGCCG
>DATJCV010000407.1:0-5647 GCA_035497775.1 Burkholderiaceae bacterium
TCGCTCCTCGCCGCAATCTTTCAAGGCGCAGTTGATTGCCCAACGTCTACAGACGCTGGGCCGCGACGCCGAATATCGTTGCCCACAACTGCCGGCGTCGCCCAGCCAGGCGATCCGTCTGGCGCAGGAGGTGGTGCGCGATTGTCCACCATCGCAACTGACGTTGATCGGTTCTTCGTTGGGAGGCTATTACGCGACTTGGCTGGCCGAGCAATTCGGTTGTCGCGCCGTGTTACTGAATCCGGCGGTGGCGGCGCCGCACGATCTGAAGCAGTACGTGGGAGTGACCAGCGCCTGGCATTCCGACCAGCCGTTCGAATTTCGGCATGAATATATTCGTGAACTAAAAGCATTGGCAGTGCCGCGGATCAGCGTGCCGCAGCGCTATTTTTTGCTGGCAGCCACCGGGGACGAGGTGCTGGACTGGCGTCAAATGGTCGCGCATTATGCCGGTGCACAGCAGTTGGTGATCAATGGCAGCGACCATGGCATCAGTGATTTCGAACGCTACCTGGACCAGGTTTTGCGGTTTTGCGGTATCGCCGCACAGGGCCGCCAGTAATGGCCCATGCCGGAAGCCAAGCGCACTGGCTGGCGCACGTAAATGGCGTCAATCCGACGCGGCGGATGCGTGGCTGGTTGCTTGATACAGCATCGTTGACGTTCAAGCTGAGCGCGCGTTGCGCCCAGTTTCGCGTGCGTCGGCTGCATCAGGGCCGCGCGCTTTGCCTGGCGGATGAAGCTGCCGCTGCACACTTGCCACGCCGGTGCTGTGTGCAGGAGCGCGAGGTACTGCTGCAATGCGATGGGCGGTCGATGGTGTATGCGCATACCATCGTCCCATTGCAAGCCTGCGCATCGGACTGGCCGTTTTTCGGCACCCTGGGCGAGCGCTCGCTGGGTACGACGCTCTTCGGCGATCCGCGCGTGACACGCGGCACGTTGCAGTTCGCACGCCTGCCACGCCGTCACCCATTGATGCTGCGCGCTCGTGCGGCACTTGGGCCGGATTCGATTCATCATTCCCTGTTGGCGCGGCGCTGCCAATACCGCCGTCGCAACGGTATCCTGCTGGTTACCGAGCTTTTTCTGCCGGCCATTGCCGATCTCGCTTTGCCGGATGCCGCCGAACGATCGCAATTCATGCACGACTAATCAGGAGATCCGCTGATTAACGCAAGCACCAAGTCAACCCTCACGCAACCAACCAACCAACAAGCATTCATGAATTTATTTTTCGAGGAATCGGGCGATTTCAAGGCCGGCGCAGTCCTGTCGCAGCAAGGCGAGGCTTACCAGGTTGAGATGCCCTCCGGCAAACGCTCCAAGGTCAAGGCGCGCGACGTGCTGGTGCAATTCGCAGCGCCGGAGCCGGGCCAATTACTGACCGAAGCCAAGGTGGTCGCTGGTGAGCTCGATTTGGAGTTCCTATGGGAAGTCGCCGGACAGGAAGAATTCGGCTTTGCCGAACTCGGCGCTGAATATTTTGGTCATCCACCCAAGCCGGAAGAAGCCGCCGGCTTGCTGTTGTGCCTGCACGCGGCACCGGTCTATTTCTACAAAAAAGGCAAGGGGCGCTACAAGGCGGCGCCGGAAGCGGCGCTGAAGGCGGCGTTGGCCGGCATCGAAAAGAAGAAGCAGCAGGCGCTGATCCAGGCAGAGTATGTGCAGCAGTTGAAACAGCATCGCTTGCCGGCGGCGTTGCAAGCAGTGGTGCATCAGCTATTGTTCAAGCCCGACAAGAACAGCGTGGAATATAAGGCGCTGGAAACCGCCTGCAACGAGCTGCAAACATCGCCGCAAGCGTTGATGTTGGCCACCGGCGGCATTGCGTCGCCGCAAGAACTGCACATGGCGCGCTTTCTGTTTGAATATTTTCCCAAAGGAACCGCGTTTTCTGCGCTTCCGGTACCGCCGATGCCGGTGCTGCCGGTGGCGGCGGTACGGGCGTTTTCGATCGACGATGCCAGCACCACCGAAATCGACGATGCGTTTTCGATCACCCGGCAAGCTGATGGCAAGTTGCGAGTCGGCATTCACATCGCCGCACCTGGCCTAGGCATCCGGCGCGACGATGCGCTCGACTTGGTTGCGCGTCAGCGTATGTCAACGGTCTATGCGCCCGGCACCAAGATCACCATGCTGCCGGATGAGGTGATCAATGCTTACACGCTGGCAGCCGGCAAGACCTGCCCGGCTCTGTCGTTGTATGCATTGCTCGAGCCGGCGGATTGGACGGTACTGGCCACCGAAACCAGGGCCGAAGCGGTGCCGATCATCAGTAATTTGCGCCATAACGATCTCGATGCGCTGGTGACCGAGGAAGGGCTGGCAAGTGGTGCCGGCGAGTATCCGCACAAGGATGACTTGGCCGTACTGTGGCAATGGGCGCAAGTTCTGGAAAAAGCGCGCATGGCGAAACGGGAAGGCTTTGGCTTGCGGCCGGAGCAGACCAATCGCGTCGATTTTAATTTTTCAGTGGAAAACGGCGTTGTCAGCATTGAGCGCCGCAAGCGCGGTGCGCCACTCGACAAGATCGTCGCCGAATTGATGATTTTCGCCAACAGCAGTTGGGGCAAGCTGCTGCACGAACATGGAGTACCCGGGATTTATCGCGCCCAGGGTGGGAGCGGCGGCTGGGCCGCGCGCATGCAGGTGCGGATGGTGACGCACGCGGCGCCGCATCAGGGCTTGGGAGTGGAGCAGTATATATGGAGTACCTCACCATTGCGGCGTTATCCCGATTTGCTCAACCAGTGGCAGATCCTCGCCTGCGCCGAGCACGGCGTGGCAGCACCGCTGGCGGCGCCGTTTCGACCGCGTGACGCCGACCTGTACGCGATTGTCTCTGCCTTTGACGGTATTTATACCGGCTATGCTGATTACCAATCGACGATGGAACGCTACTGGTGCCTGCGCTGGCTGGCACAGGAACAGGCGCAGGGACGGGCGCAGCGCGTCGATGCGGTGGTGCTGAAAGAAGAAATCGTGCGCCTGGTCGACATTCCGTTGGTGCTCAAGCTGCCCGGCATGCCGGCGCTGGCGCGCGGCACCTACGTGAAGCTGGACTTGATCCGCTGGGACGAGGTCAGCCTGAATGTAGAGGCGCGCCTGCACGAAGTGGCGGCGGTCCCGGCCGCCGATGTTGACATGGAGACGCTGGATGCTGCCCTCGAGGCGGAAACCGGAATGGAGACCAATCCGGACGGTGCGGCCGAGGCGTTGGAGCTGGCGCCAGAAGCGGCAGAGGATGGTGCACCGGAAGGCGTGGTCGGCAGGCCGCCGGCGTTGCCAGCGTGATCACTCGATCGATGGCGGCCCGGCGGCTTGACGTAGAATTCCCTTTTCCTGCCAACACCACCGTATCCCGCACGTGAAGCTGCTTCCGGAAAATCGACTTCTGGCGTTCTCCATCGCGTTCTCGTTGCTGGCGCATGGTGCCTTGCTGGCGGTGCATTTTACGGCGCCGGAGCTGCTGCGCCAGAAGCCCTTCGACCCCGGCCTGGAAGTGATTCTGGTGAATGCCCGGCACGATAAACAGCCGTTGAAGGCGGAAGCACTGGCGCAGGCCAATCTGGATGGCGGCGGCAATGCCGAGCTCGGTCGCGCCAAGTCGCCATTGCCGGACTTGCGCAAGGCGGAAGATGGGAACAGTGCCCAAAAGATGCAGCGGCGGGTCGCCGAGTTGGAGAGGGAGCAGAAAAAACTGTTGCAAAGCCTGGCCGCCAAAACGGCGTTGCCAACACCGGTGACTGCGCGTGACCGGCCGCAGGAAGCGCCTCAGCAACCCGCTGGCGTCGATGAAGCGGACAGTGCGCAAGTGATTGCGCGGATGGAAGCCGAGATCGCCAAAAACATCGAGGACTATAACAAGCGACCGAAAAAAACCCAGATCACCACCAGCACGCGTGAAGTCGGCTATGCAATGTATTACAAGGCGCTGCAGGATCGGATTGAAAAAATCGGCACCCTCAATTTCCCGCAGCAAAACGGACGCAAGCTGTACGGTGAGCTGGTGTTGTACATCCCGATTTACCACGATGGCAATTTGTACCTGAAAGAAGGGGGGGCGCGGATCGAGCGCTCGTCCGGCAATCCGGTTCTGGATCAGGCGGCGCTGCGCATCGTGACCCGTGCAGCGCCATTCGGGCGTTTTCCACCCAATATGCGTTCGTCCGGCAAGGATGATGTCTGGGAAATCATCACGCGCTTTAACTTCACCCGCGAGGAAGCGCTGAAAGCCGAATTAAGAGGTGACAACTGATGCATGCAATGGATCGTTACGTCGTGATCGGGCAGCCGGTGGCGCACAGCAAGTCGCCCGAAATCCACGCGCGTTTTGCCGCCCAGACCGGCCAGCAACTCAGCTATGCACGGGTGGCGGCGCCGCTCGACGGCTTCGCGCGCACCGTGCGCGATTTCATGCGCGACGGCGGCAAGGGCGCCAATGTTACGGTACCGTTCAAGCTGGAGGCGCTGCAATTGGCAACCAGCGCGAGTCCGCGTGCACGGGCGGCAGGCGCGGCAAATACGTTGATGTTTGATGATGACCGCATCTTTGCCGACAATACCGACGGCGTCGGCCTGGTTGCCGATATAGTCCGCAACGCCGGTGTCGTCCTGGCTGGGAAAAATATCCTGTTGCTGGGCGCCGGCGGCGCTGCGCGCGGGGTCATCCTGCCGCTGCTGGAACAAGCGCCGGCGCGGATTGTCGTGGCCAACCGCACCATCGCTCGTGCGCTTGAACTGGAGCAGCGCTTTGCCGCCCAGGGGCCGATCGCTGCCAGCGACTTCGCCAGCCTCCATATGCCATTTGATGTCATTATCAACGCCACTTCGGCCAGTCTGGAGCAGCAGACACTGCCGGTGCCGGCGACCGTTTTCGGCGCCGGGACATTTTGCTACGACATGATGTACGGCCCCCAGCCGACCGTGTTCATGCAACTGGCAAGCCGGCATGGCGTGCGCGCGCGCGACGGCCTCGGGATGTTGGTGGAGCAGGCCGCCGAATCGTTTTTCCTGTGGCGCGGCGTGCGGCCAGTCACCGCGCCGGTGCTGGCCGAGTTGCGCGCTGAGTTCGATGCGGCGGCATGAAAAGGCTGGGTCGATGGGTGCTGTACTTGATCGGGATGGCAATCGCGGCGGTCCTGGCCATGCAGTTGTATTTCTTCCTGCAGATAGGTTGGTGGGTACGCCACAATCCGGAGTCCACCAGTTTCATGCAACGGCAATTATCGGTGTTGCAAGCCAAGAACCCGCAGGCCACGCTGCAGCACCAATGGGTGCCTTATCAGCGCATTTCCAGACATTTGAAACGTGCAATCATCGCCGCTGAAGATGCCAGTTTTGCCGAACATCAAGGCGTCGACTGGGAAGCGCTGGAAAAGGCGTATCAAAAAAATCTGAAAAAAGGCCGGGTAGTGGCGGGCGGTTCGACCATCACCCAGCAGTTGGCCAAAAACCTCTTTCTTTCCGGTAATCGCAGTTATTTGCGCAAAGGGCAGGAGTTCCTCATTACCTACATGCTGGAATTCTGGATGGACAAGGAAAGAATTTTCGAGATTTACCTGAACGTGGTCGAATGGGGCAACGGCGTCTTCGGTGCCGAGGCCGCAGCCCGTCACTACTACGGTATTGCTGCGGTCAA
>DATJCV010000408.1:0-3070 GCA_035497775.1 Burkholderiaceae bacterium
GCCTCGCGCTCGGTGTCGGTGGCGCAGTCGCTGTTGACGCCGGAAAGCAGCGAGCAGTACATCGCCGAGGTGGCCGCCGATTACGAGCGGGTGCGCGCCCAGCACGCCAACAAGAAGGCGCTGCCGATGCTGTCGCTGGCCGATGCCCGCAAGAACAAGATGCGGCTCGAATTTACCGGCGAGCACACGCCGGTCAGGCCCAAATTCATCGGCCGCCGCGTATTCAAGAATATCGATCTGGCGCAGATCGCCGAATACATCGACTGGGGTCCGTTCTTCCAGACCTGGGACCTGGCTGGAAAATTTCCGGCGATCCTGCAAGACCCGGTAGTCGGCGAAACCGCCTCCAAGGTATTCGAGGAAGGCCAGGCCTTGCTGAAGCGGGTGATCGAGGGCCGCTGGCTGACCGCCAACGGTGTCATCATGCTGCTGCCGGCCAATAGCATCAACGACGATGACGTCGAGATTTACACCGACGATACGCGCAGCGAAGTCTTGCTGACCTACTACGGTTTGCGCCAGCAGGGCGTGAAGCCGGTGATCGACGGCGTGGCGCGGCCCAACCAGTGCCTGGCCGATTTCATCGCGCCCAAGTCATCCGGCGTGGCCGACTACATCGGCATGTTCGCGGTCACCGCCGGCCTCGGCATCGAGCCGCACGCGCAGCGCTTCCGCGACGCTTTCGACGACTATTCGGCGATCCTGCTCGAATCGCTGGCTGACCGCCTGGCCGAAGCCTGCGCCGAATACCTGCACCACCGGGTGCGTACCGACCTCTGGGGCTACGTGCCGGACGAGACCTTGAACAGCGATCAAATGATCCAGGAAGCGTATCGCGGCATCCGTCCGGCGCCCGGCTACCCGGCCTGCCCGGAACACACGGTGAAAGGGGACATGTTCCGCCTGATGGATTGCGCCGAGATTGGCATGTCGGTCACCGAATCGCTGGCGATGTTCCCCGGCGCCTCGGTCTCCGGCTTCTACTTCAGCCACCCGCAATCCAAGTATTTCGCGGTCGGCAAGATTGGCATGGATCAGGTCGAGGACATGGCGGCGCGGCGCGGCGTGGCGCGGGAAGAGGTGGAGCGCTGGCTGGCGCCGAATTTGTAGGCGAGGGTGCGGCTGCGGCGTAGGTCAATTCATATACTGGTGTAGATGGATGTGATTTTCGTCGTTAAACAGGGAGATATTTTCATATACTCCCTGTTTTTGTTTTTACTCTTTGGCAATCCACCGTTCAGGAAAGCGTCGTCGCCCATCTGTTGTCTGCGCCGAGTGGTTCCTTCGATACGGCGCTTGGCCTCTACTCGGGGCGGCGAAGGAAGAGAGTATCGGCATTGGCCGTGTGCTGGAATTCGGTTCGTCCGGTGGCAGCGCAGAAGCGCATCGAAGGCTATATCCATGGCCTGCCCGGATGAGCCTGCGCGCCGGCTTCAGCCAGTCATCGCGACCAAGTCTTGATTCGCGAATGTCGCATCAAAACCGCCGTCACGCGCTCGTCAAGGTCGCGATTATTTTCAACTGCAAACGGCTGCAGGCGGCCCGGTGCCGTCTGTCGACTATTCCGTCGAAAGGTCCGCTTCGGGGCTGAGAGCGGACATACCGCTGCGTGAACGAGAGGCGGACTGCGGATCTGGCGCTCAAAGCGGCTTCGACATGGCAAGCACACTGCCGCGCTTCGCAACGATCTTCATCGGAGCTTGGCCGACCTCCCGCGGCGAAGCCGCATCGCCTTGGGTGACGGTGCGGTATCGCGACGAGCCCGAAACTTGCACCGCTTCTCAATTCAGGCTGCAAAAGTCACGCTGCTGTCACACAGCGGTCACGGTGGCGTAACAACGGCGCACTAACATGGCTTCGTAATTCGTTTTCGTAATCACCAGCGCACTTTGATTGCGGACCGGAATAGACGGAGAAGCCATGATTCAACTAAACGACGTATCGGTGCGGTTCGGCAGCTTTCAGGCACTGCATCCAACTTCACTCTCGTTTCAGGAAGGCCAATTCACGGTCTTGCTGGGCGCGTCCGGGGCCGGCAAGTCGACCTTGCTGCGCTGCCTGAACCTGATGAACCAACCGCATGGCGGCAACATCACCGTCAGCGGACTGGGCAGCCTGCGCAACAAACAGGCGCTGCAAGCCCATCGGCGCCGTACCGGCATGATCTTCCAGCAGCATCAACTGATAGCCCGTCTATCGGCGCTGCAAAACGTGCTGATGGGGCGCCTCGGCTATCACTCGATCTGGCGCAGCCTCCTGCCTTTGCCGCCGGAAGAGCAGGCGATCGGCTTGCACAGCCTTGAGCGGGTCGGCTTGCTGCACAAGGCGCTGTCGCGCGTCGACCAGTTGAGTGGCGGCCAGCAGCAGCGTGTCGGTATCGCCCGCGCCTTGACGCAACAACCGCGTCTGATTCTCGCCGACGAGCCGGTCGCGAGCCTGGACCCGGCAACCGCTGACAAGGTGGTGGCCATGCTCCACCAGATTTGCAAGGAAGACGGCATTTCCGCCGTGGTCAGCCTGCACCAGGTGGACCTGGCCAAGCGCTACGCCGACCGCATCATCGGGCTGGCGCACGGCAAGGTGGTATTTGACGCCGCGCCTGAAGAACTGACCGCGGAGCAAGCGGAGGCGCTGTATGCGCAGCGGCCACCGATCGCCGAGCCGCAGCCGCCTTCATCCCACCCCTCGCTATTTCCACTTAATCTCGCAACCGTAGAGGAATGAACATGAAAAAATTATTGTCAATATTCGGCCTGGCGACACTGACCCTGCTGGGGAATGCCGCGCATGCCGCTCCCGATCCCGACCCGGCGACGCTCAAGGTGGCGCTGCTGCCCGATGAAAATGCGTCGACGGTGATCAAGAATAACCAGCCGCTGAAACTGCTGCTCGAAAAGGAACTCGGCAAGAAAGTCGAGCTGGTGGTCACGACCGATTATTCCTCGATGATCGAAGCCATGCGCCATGGCCGTCTGGACCTGGCTTACTTCGGCCCGCTATCCTACGTCTTGGCGAAACAGAAAAGCGAGATCGAGCCGTTCGCGGCGATCAAGCAAAAAGGAACCACGAC
>DATJCV010000409.1:0-5024 GCA_035497775.1 Burkholderiaceae bacterium
GCCGAAAGCCAAGGAACTGCGCCGCGTGATCGAGCCGATCCTGACGCTGGGCAAAGTCGACACGCTGGCCAACAAGCGCCTCGCCTTCAATCGGCTGCGCGACCGCGAAATGGTATTGAAGCTGTTTGCCGAACTCGGCCCGCGCTATGCCAATCGCAATGGCGGCTACCTGCGCATCCTGAAAATGGGTTTCCGCCAAGGCGACAACGCGCCGATGGCCTATGTCGAATTGCTGGATCGTCCGGAACCCGTTGAAGCGGAAGCGGTGGACAGCGTCGAATAAACGAGGGCAATCGAGCATTCCTTACAAGGCCAGGTTTTTACCTGGCTTTTGCTTTTGTGCCATGCGTTATTTGGGCGGGAGCATATACTGGTGCAATATGCATGCGTTCCTGCGCGTTCTGATTGTGGAAAATTGATATACCCCTACAATCACGACGCCCAATCTTCAAGAAATGTGAGCGGGTCGACTGCCCAGTTGTTTGGTGTTCCGGGCAAGTACGGCGCTTCCGGTGCCGCATAAGCAGCTTGCTGCCAACGACGCGCCGGGCCGCGCAGGAGCTCACGCAACCATCCCGATGGTTCGCGGTCCGATTGATCGGTGATGGCATTGCCGGCTGGCGCCATCATGGATGGGCTTGGCCTTGTCCCGGAGCGACACAGCGGGCGCACTCCGACGCAAAGGTTTTCATTTACCATGGCAAGAGCTGAGATCGGGCGCGGCAGGTACGCTGCATGCGCCGGCCTCAGAATGGGAGGGTAGGCATGCCACAGCCGTTACTGGTATTGACCAGCCTGCCGGATCTGGCAGGCGCACAGGCGCTGGCGCGCGCTCTGGTGCAACAGCAACTGGCCGCGTGCGTGAATATCCTGCCCGCGGTACAGTCGGTGTACCGCTGGCAGGGCGCGCTGGAAGACGCGGCAGAAGTCGGTCTCGTGGTCAAGACGACCGAGGCGCGCTACGCGGAACTGGAACTGGCGATCAAGCTGGCGCATCCCTACGAGCTGCCGGAAATCATCGCACTGCCGATCGTGGCCGGGCTGCCAGCCTATCTGGCCTGGATCGCGGCGGAAACCCGGAAGGACATCAAGATTTAGCATGAACAGAACGCATATATCGCCCATCGTCCCAGGTTCAGCGGGGTCGCCCTGGCGCGCCGTCGGCCGCGCGATGCTGCTGTTGCTGGTGGCTGCGGGCTTGCTGCTGGCGGCGCTGGCGCAGGCCGCCGATGACTATCTGGAGCCGGAAGCGGCATTCCGTTTCTCGGCCAAGATGGTCGATGCACAGACGCTGGCCGTCAGCTACCGGATTGCCGACGGCTATTACATGTACCGCGAGCGCTTCCAGTTTCGCGCCGACGGCGCCACGCTGGGTGCGCCGGACATGCCGGCCGGCCAAGTCAAGTTCGACCAGACCTTTCAAAAGGAGCTCGAAACCTACCGCGATAGCGTCACCATCACGATCCCGGTCCAGGCTGCCGACCGCTTCACATTGATTGCAACTTCACAAGGCTGCGCCGACCAAGGCTTGTGTTACACGCCGATGGAATCGGAGGCGAAGTTGTCGCCGCACGGCGGCGGTTTGCTGGCTGCGATCGGAATCGGCGGCGCGGCGGCGCTCGATACGCCAGCCGCCAGCGTGGCGCCGGCCGCAACCGCACCAGCGGCGCGAATCCCGGACTCGGATCTGGGGCGGATTGAATCGTCGCTGCACAGCGGCCGCCTGCTGGCGATCCTGCCGCTGTTCTTCCTGCTCGGATTGGGGCTGGCATTTACTCCATGCGTGTTGCCGATGCTGCCCATCCTGTCGTCGATCATCGTCGGCGCCGGTGGTGCGCACGGCAAAATCGGCCGCGGCCGGGGCTTCATATTGTCGGCCAGTTATGCGCTGGGCATGGCGATCGTCTATACGGCCCTGGGCGTGGCTGCCGGCCTGATCGGCGAAGGGCTGGCAGCCGGCCTGCAGAACCCGTGGCTGCTGTCGGCCTTCGCGCTGTTGATGGTCGGGCTGTCGCTATCGATGTTCGGCTTCTATGCGCTGCAACTGCCGGTGGCGCTGCAGACACGGCTGGTGCGGGTTTCGGGCCAGCAGCGCGGCGGCCACCTGGCCGGTGTGTTCGTAATGGGCGCGCTGTCGGCGCTGATCGTCGGCCCCTGCGTGGCGGCGCCGCTGGCCGGGGCGCTGGTGTATATCAGCCAGACGCGCGACGTCGTGATCGGCGGCAGCGCGCTGTTCGCGATGGCGGCCGGCATGAGCGTGCCGTTGCTGCTGATCGGCATTTCGGCCAATACGCTGTTGCCCCGTGCCGGAGCCTGGATGGAACAGGTCAAGCGTTTCTTCGGCGTCATGCTGCTGGCGCTGGCCTGGTGGATGGTGGCGCCGCTGCTGCCGGTCGCCGGGCAGATGGCGGGATGGGCGCTGCTCGGCATCGGCTACGGCGCCTGGCTGCTGTGGAACGGCCGCAGCGGCTGGGCGGCGAAAGCGTTCGGCCTGCTGTTTGCGGCCAGCGGCTTGCTGCAACTGGTCGGCGCCGCCAGCGGCGCGCGCGACGTCAGCGCGCCACTGGCGCATCTGGGCAGCAAGCCGGTGCCGGCAGCGGCGCAATTCACGCGCATCAAATCGGTGGCGGATCTGGATGCGGCGCTGGCACAAGCCAATGGCCGGGTCACGATGCTGGATTTTTATGCCGACTGGTGCGTGTCTTGCAAGGAGATGGAGTTGTGGACGTTTTCCGATCCGCGCGTGCAGCAGCACTTCGCTGGCATGCAGTTGCTGCAAGTCGACGTGACCGCCAACAACGCCGACGACCGGGCGCTGTTGAAGCGCTTCGGCCTGTTCGGGCCGCCCGGGATCATTTTCTTCGGCCGGGACGCCGCCGAGATCGCCGGCGGCCGCGTGATTGGTTATCAAGATAGTCAGAAATTCCTGCAGTCGCTGGCTCGAGTCGCTAATCCCGTATAGCGATCCAATCATATACTGTGCCGGGTATTTTCAAACATCGAAATTTTCTATGTGGAAATTGCTATATTTTTGCGCATACCCCCTTGTTTTTTGGTTTTGAGATAAAATTTCGGCAACATAGCGCTGCGTTATTTGCATAAGCGTTAAGTGTTGTTGGAGCGCCGGCGTCTTGTGTCTATAGTCGGGCTTTTATCGGATCAAAATACTGTTAAGGAGAGCAACATGGCTGTACGTCTGGGCGATACCGCACCTGATTTCGAACAGGATTCTTCTATCGGCAAGATCAAGTTTCATGAGTGGGCTGGTGATTCATGGGTGGTGCTGTTTTCGCATCCGGCCGATTTCACGCCGATCTGCACCACCGAGCTGGGCCTGACCGCGAAGCTCAAGCCCGAATTCGACAAGCGCAACGTCAAGGCAATCGCGCTGTCGGTCGATTCCGCCGAAAGCCATCTGGGCTGGATCAAGGACATCGAAGACACGCAGAAAACCGTGGTTGGCTTTCCCATCATTGCCGACCAGGATCGCAAGGTTTCCGAGTTGTACGACATGATTCATCCCGGCCAGTCGGAAACGGTGACGGTGCGCTCGGTATTCATCATCGACCCGAAAAAGAAAGTGCGCCTGATCCTGACGTATCCGCTCAACGTCGGCCGCAACTTCGACGAAATCCTGCGCGCCATCGATGGCCTGCAACTGGTCGACAATTACAGTGTCGCCACGCCCGGCAACTGGCGCGATGGCGATGACGTGATCATCCCGACTTCCATCCAGGACGAGGCCGTGATCAAGCAGAAATTTCCGAAAGGCTACACCGCGGCCCGGCCGTATCTGCGCCTGACGCCGCAGCCGAACAAATAAGCGTCGCTTGCCGCAGCCCACAACGCCCGCCCGTCGCGGGCGTTTTGTTTGGCAGGAGCCGCCGGGCTTTTCCCGCTCACTTGCCACTCTCCTTGTCCCGTCGCCGGTGGCTTGGCGCCGACTCGTCCAGATAGCGTTTGCGGCGAAAGAAAAACAGCATGGCAACGACGACGATGGCCATGGCGGCCATGGTCAGCCAGAATCCGGCCTGGTCCTTCAGCAAGGGCATGTCGACGAAGTTCATGCCGAAGATGCCTGTGATCAGCGTCAGGGGCATGAACAGCGCGGTAATGACGGTCAAGGTCCGCATGATTTCGCTGGTGCGATGAGACATTGCGGAAAAGTGGATTTGCACCGCCGATTCGATCGAGGATTCCAGCCGCCGCGCATGATTCAACACCCGCGTCACGTGCTCCATCACGTCGTTGATGCGCACCAGCAGCAGGTCCTTGCTGCGGCTGATTTCGATCTCGGTGCCGGCGTCGATCAGGTGGTCGCGCAACTCCTGCAGCGCGTCGTGCTGCTCCTCGCACAAATGATCGAGCTTGCGCAATTCGATGCGGGCATCGAGCAGCGCCATCCAGTCTCGAAACGGCCGGCGCGGATCGAGCAGCGCGCGCTGCCAGCGATCGAGCTGGGCGGTCAGCGGCTGGCGTAGTTCCAGGTACTGATCCACCATCGCGTTCAGCAGGCGCAGCATCAGGTCTTCCGGCGAGTTTGGACGGCGGGCGCCATGTGAACTGCCGTCGCCGCGTTCGCGCGATTCGAGCAGGCGCGCGCGGGCCGCCTCGATGGTGCGGCTGTTGGCAGCATGGACGGTGACCAGCGCCCGATCCAGCAGCAGGAACGTCACCGGCACCGTCGCCAGCTGCATCAGCGCCGGCGGAATCTTGCGCCGCAGGCCATTGTCTGGCGCTGCTGCGGCCGGGTTTCCGGGGGTGGCAGCGCTGTTGGCCGGATTCAGCGCCAGCTTGCGAAATACCAGCATCGCATAGTCGTTGGTGGAATCGAAATAGCTGGGGTGGGCCAGGTTCACCGCATCGGTCAAGTGTGGATCGTAGAGCTGGACGCCGGTGGCACGCGCGACCTGTTCGCGCCACAGCTCCGGGTTTGCCGCTACTTCATCGTGCGTGGCATCCAGCCACAAAAAGCCGTGCAGCGGCACCGCGTCCGGAACGGCGTTGCCGTGCGTGACCTGGCT
>DATJCV010000410.1:0-6569 GCA_035497775.1 Burkholderiaceae bacterium
TACTGCAGCGCGTGCGCAGCCTGCTGCGTCGGCGCCGCCGCACCGCCTTCCACCCCCATTCCGACCGCATCCCGCGAAGGGTCGGAATTCATTACCGTCGCGCCAGCCCCACTGCTTGCCGGATTCCTTCCGGCAAGCCTCGAACGCCCTCCCCGAACCATTTCCGCTTGATCGACGCCTGATGCCGGCGGTGGCGAACCACGCCCGTGTTCGCCCGCACCGGCCTGCAGGACATGCGCGTGCATCGACACGCCCGTTCCAACGATTTCGAGGAAAACATGCAGATTCCATACTGGCTTGCAGCTGCGGCGCTGGCGGCCTTGCCGCTTGCCGCCGCCCAGCCACCTCAGGCCGCCGGTCCGGCCGACATTCACGCCCAGGTTGCGCCGCCGTCCTACACCTCCGCCTTCAGCGGCTATCGATCGCTTGCCGCCCCGCAGGAAGCGCCGGACCGGCTTTGGCGCCAGGCCAACCGCGAAATGCAGGAATTGGGCGGCCATGCCGGCCACATGAACCAGCCTGCGCCCGAGCTTGCCCCTGCGACGCCCGCCGGCGATGCACCCCCGGGCCACGCCCATCATCCCGCCGGAGGGCAATAAGCATGCGCCCCCAACCATCAACGCGCCCGCAGCTGGTGTGCCTTGCCTTGGCGGCCCTGTTGCTTGGCGGCTGCGCAACGTTCTCCGCCGACGGCGGCCTCGACGCGGTATCCCGCATGGCGCAGGAGCGCAGCGGTCAGCCACTGCTGCGGCAAAAGTCAGCAGATGACGCCCAGTTGATCCAGGAAAAGGTAGCGCAACTGTTGGCGACGCCGCTCAGCGCCGATGCCGCGGTCCGGATTGCCTTGCTCAACAACAGGATGCTGCAAGCGTCGCTGGCCGAGCTTGGTGTGGCCGAAGCCGACCTGGTGCAGGCCGGCCGGCTGCGTAATCCGGGGTTTTCCTTCGGACGCCTGCGCGGCGGCGACGAGATCGAAATTGATCGCAGCATCATGTTCGACCTGGTCGGCTTACTGACCTTGCCGATCCGCAGCGGAATCGAGCAAAGGCGTTTCGAGCAGGCCAAGCTGCAAACCGCTGCGCAAGCAGTGCAGCTTGCCGCCGATACCCGGCGCGCCTATTTCAACGCAGTCGCCGCCCGGCAAACCGTGCAATACATGGAACAGGTAGGCAATGCCGCCGAAGCCGGCGCCGAACTGGCCGATCGGATGGCCAGGGTCGGCAACTGGAGCAAGCTGGACCAGGCGCGTGAACACCTGTTCTATGCCGACGCCACGGCGCAGAGTGCGCGCGCGCGCCACAACGCCACCGCCGCGCGCGAACGGCTGACGCGGCTCATGGGCCTTTGGGGTGCACAGACGACGTATCCATTGCCGGAGCGCCTGCCCAACTTGCCGCCGGCGCCCAACCAGGCAATCGATGTGGAATCGCAGGCAATGGCGCAACGGCTGGACGTGCAAAGCACCAGGCGCGAGGCCGAGGCGACCGCCAGCGCACTCGGGCTGAGCAAGGCGAGCGGCTTCATCAACGTGCTCGACGCCGGTTACGCGAACAAGAGCGTGAGCGGCAAACCGCGCGAGAACGGCTATCAGGTCGCGCTCGAACTGCCGATCTTCGACTGGGGCGGCGCCCGCACCGCCAAGGCGGAAGCGCTGTACATGAGCGCCCTCCATCGCACCGCCGACAGCGCGATCCGGGCCCGCTCGGAAGTGCGCGAAGCCTGGTCCGCGTATCGCACTAGCTACGACTTGGCGCGCCACTATCGCGATGAAGTGGTGCCCTTGCGCAAGAAGATTTCCGATGAAGTGCTGCTGCGCTACAACGGCATGCTCGCCAGCGTCTTCGAGCTCCTGACCGATGCGCAAGCCCAGGTCACCAGCGTCAATGCCGCGATCGAAGCGCAACGCGACTTCTGGATAGCGGAGACCGATCTGCAGGCCGCCATCAACGGCAACGGCGGCGCTCCCACACCCATGCGCGCAGCGGCTTCCGGCGATGCCGCTGCGCCGGCACACTGAGAGGAACGACAATGGTTTCACGCAGAAATTTTTTCATGGGTGCTGGCGCCATGGTCGGCGCCGGGCTGGTGAGCCGCGTCGGCGCCGCCTCGCTTCCCGAGGCGCCGATAATGGACCAGGCAGCCACCCAGGCACCGCTGGCGCCGCCCAATGGCCGCCCCTATCAGCCGGTAGTGACACTGAACGGCTGGTCACTACCCTGGCGCATGAACAACGGCGTCAAGGAATTTCACCTGGTAGCCGAGCCGGTGGTGCGCGAGCTGGCGCCCGGCATGAAGGCCAACCTGTGGGGCTACAACGGCCAGTCGCCGGGACCGACAATCGAAGTGGTGGAAGGCGACCGCGTGCGCATCTTCGTCACCAACAAGCTGCCCGAGCACACCAGCGTCCACTGGCACGGCCAGCGGTTGCCGAACGGCATGGATGGCGTGACCGGCCTGACCCAGCCGCCGATCCCGTCCGGCAAGACCTTCGTCTATGAGTTCATCGCGCGGCGGCCCGGCACCTTCATGTATCACCCGCACGCCGACGAGATGACGCAGATGGCGATGGGCATGATGGGGTTCTGGGTCACGCATCCGAAAAATCCCGAGTTCATGAAGGTCGACCGCGACTTCGTCTTCCTGCTCAACAATTACGACATCGACCCCGGCAGCTATACGCCCAGGGTCAACACGATGCTCGAATTCAATCTGTTCACCTTCAACAGTCGCGTGTTCCCCGGCATTGATCCGCTGGTGGTGCGCCAGGGTGATCGGGTCCGTATCCGCTGCGGCAACCTGACGATGACGAATCATCCGATTCACCTGCATGGCCACGAATTCGTCGTCACCGGCACCGACGGCGGTTGGACGCCGCCCGCTTCGCGCTGGCCGGAAGTCACCACCGACATTGCCGTCGGCCAGATGCGCGCGATCGAGTTCGACGCCACCGAGCCCGGCGACTGGGCCTTCCACTGCCACAAATCCCATCACACGATGAACCCGATGGGGCATAGTGTGCCGACCATGATCGGCGTCGACCAGCGCGGCATCGCCCGCAAAATCAACCAGCTGGTGCCCGACTACATGGTGATGGGCGAGCGCGGCATGGCGGACATGGGCGAGATGGAAATGCCCTTGCCGGACAACACCTTGCCGATGATGAGCGGTCAGGGCCAGTTCGGCGGCGTCGAGATGGGCGGCATGTTCACCGTGCTCAAGGTGCGCAAGGAGCAGAAGCCGGGCGACTATAAGGACCCGGGCGAGTACCGGCATCCGGCCGGCACCCTGGCCTACGAGTGGCAGGGCGACCTGCCCGCAGCGGCGCGCAGCAGCACCGCGGGCGGACAGTCGATGCCGGCCGCCGGCAAAGCAGGAAATGTCGAAATGACGGTACGCAAGCCCTCCGCTCATGGCGGCCACCATTGATTATTTTTTCCTTCACACATTCCAAGCCGGAAGGAATTAAATGAAAAAACCGTCCATTCTTGTCCCCCGCCCTTCGCTCGCCATGCTGGCGGCCTGGCTGACCATGGCGGCGCCGGCCATACTGGCGCACGCAGACGCCCATGCAACGAAAGCAGACACCGCCGTCTCCGCCAAACAGCATATATTCGGCACAGCGGCCGCCTCGAAGAAAGTCACTCGTACGATTGCCATCGACATGGCGGTGAATTCAACTACGGCTGCCTCGCGCCCGGTCACTTTGAAGCCGGTATGATCGGAAAAATTACTGTCACGAAAGGATAATTCATGCAACGACGCACCGTTTTACAGGGCATCCTGGCCGCCGCCCTCGGCGCACACTTGACCGCCCATGCCGCGGCGCCCGTGATCGAGGTGTACAAGAGCGCCACCTGCGGCTGCTGCACCGAATGGGTCAAGCATTTGCAGGACAACGGCTTCACGGTGAAGGCACATGACGTCGCCAATCCCTCCGACTACCGCGAAAAATTCGGCATACCGCAGGAACTGGGTTCCTGCCATACCGGCATGGTGAACGGCTATGCGATCGAAGGGCACGTACCGGCCCGCGAGATCCGGCGCCTGCTGGCCGAGCGGCCGAAGGCGCGGGGCCTCGCAGTACCGGCGATGCCGATGGGCTCGCCCGGAATGGAAGGCCACCGCAATGATCCTTACGACGTATTCCTGGTTCAGGCCAACGGCCGCCGCAAGGTATACCAGCACTACACCGGAAAATAAGCACAGGAAAAGCACGATGAACACTTTAGCCAAACTCGTCGCGGCCGCCAGCCTGGCGTTGTCCGCCCCATCATGGATGCCGGCGCATGCCGCGGCCGCCGTTGCCGAATCCAGCCAGACCGCGCAGCCAGCCGCCGCCATGGCGGAAGGCGAAGTCCGGAAAATCGACAAGGATGCCGGCAAGCTCACGATCCGGCACGGCGAGCTGAAAAACCTTGATATGCCGCCCATGACAATGGTATTCCGCGTCAAGGACCCGGCCATGCTCAAGCACCTCCAGGTCGGCGACAAAATCAGCTTCGGCGCCGACAAAATAGGCGGACAACTTACGGTGACGCACATCGAAATAAACAGATAGCGTCACGTGGCTGCGAGCGCGCATGACGCAACCAACCTCGGGAGCAAGGCATGAACAGCAATGTCGATCATGAGCATCACCACGTCGGACACGGTTCCGTTTCATCTGCAGGGCACGACGACACTGCGCACGCTGCCGGCAAGCCCTTGATCGATCCGGTATGCGGCATGCAAGTCGCCGCCGACCCCGACAAGGAAATCGAATACGCCGGCAAGAAATATTATTTTTGCAGCAATCGTTGCATGGAGAAATTCCGCAGCGAACCGTCGGCCCACGCCGATTCGGCACCGCCGCAGCCGGCGCAAGCGGCCCCGCAAGGGACGATTTACACCTGCCCGATGCATCCGGAAATCCGCCAGCCGGCTCCCGGCCACTGCCCGCTCTGCGGCATGGCGCTGGAACCGGTGATGCCGACGCTGGACGAAGGCGAAAATCCCGAATTGACCGATTTCAAGCGGCGCTTCTGGTGGACCTTGCCGCTGACCCTGGTGGTATTCGTGCTGGCCATGTTCGGCCATGTGTTTTTCCCGATGGGGCTGCCCTATCAAAACTGGATCGAACTGGTGGCCAGTACGCCGGTGGTGCTGTGGGCTGGCTGGCCGTTTTTCGTGCGCTGGGCACAGTCCATCCTGCGCCGCCATCCCAACATGTGGACCCTGATCGGCTTCGGCGTCGCCGCCGCCTACGCCTATAGCGTGGTGGCGACGATTGCGCCTGAGCTGTTTCCGCCGGCCTTCTTCGAGCACGGTCGCATCGGCGTCTATTTCGAAGCCGCCGCCGTCATCATTTCTCTGACGCTGTTCGGGCAAATCCTCGAACTGCGCGCACGCTCGCAAACCTCGGCCGCCATCAAGGCGCTACTCGGACTGGCGCCCAAGATGGCGCGCCGTATCGGCTCCGACGGCACCGAGGAAGACGTGCCGCTGAGTCACGTCCATATCGGCGACACCTTGCGCGTACGGCCCGGCGAGAAAGTGCCGGTGGACGGCGTCGTCGCCGAAGGCGAAAGCGCGATCGACGAATCGATGCTGTCCGGCGAACCGATGCCGGTCACCAAACGGCCCGGCGACAAGCTGATTGGCGCCACGCTCAATACCAGCGGCAGCCTGGTGATGCGCGCGGAAAAAGTCGGCGCCCAGACCATGCTGTCGCAAATCGTGCAGATGGTGGCGCAGGCGCAGCGCTCGAGGGCGCCAATGCAGCGCCTGGCGGACGTGGTGGCCGGCTACTTCGTGGTGGCCGTGATCGGTATCGCGCTGCTGACGCTGCTCGGCTGGGGCCTGTTCGGCTCCGGCCCGAGCTGGGTATTCGGTTTCGTCACGGCGGTGTCGGTGCTGATCATCGCCTGCCCGTGCGCACTCGGACTGGCGACGCCGATGTCGATCATGGCCGCCACCGGCCGCGCGGCGACCCAGGGCATCCTGTTTCGCGATGCCGCCGCGATCGAGGACATGCGCCGGGTCGATACGCTGATCGTCGACAAGACCGGCACGCTGACGGCAGGCAAGCCCGCGTTCGATCGCGCCATCCCGGCGCCGGGCTTCAGCGAAGAGGACGTGCTGCGGATCGCGGCCAGCATCGATCAGGGCAGCGAACACCCATTGGCGCACGCGATCGTTGCCGAGGCGCGGCAACGCGGGCTGATGCTGGACAAGGCGGAAAGCTTCGAATCGTCCAGCGGCATCGGCGTGCGCGGGATGGTGTCCGGCCGCCGCATCGCGCTGGGAAATACGGTACTGATGGACGATGAAAAGATCGACTGGCGCGTCCTGCAACAGCAGGCCGAAGCGCTGCGCGGCGAAGGCGCCAGTGTCATGTACCTGGCATTGGACGGCCGCCTGGCCGGCTTGCTCGCGGTCTCCGACCCGGTCAAGTCGACCACCGCGGAAGCGCTGGCCAGCCTCCATGCGGCCAACATTACCGTCATCATGGCCACCGGCGATGGCCTTACCACGGCACGCGCGATCGCCGCCAAACTGGGCATCGACCAGGTATACGGCGAGGTCAAGCC
>DATJCV010000411.1:0-5237 GCA_035497775.1 Burkholderiaceae bacterium
GGCGTCCGGCCGGTGTCTTGCGGGGCGGTGGCGGTGGCAACAGGGGTTCGATGATTTCCCATAACGCATCGTCAACCAGTGCGCGTGCCATGGCGTCTCTCCAGGAAAGATTTGGGAAAGATGGTTTGACACCATTTATTCGATTTTGTTAGACGCTCTAAATTTCGATAATTACGGATATTTGTGACAAATCTCGGTTTAATGGCGTAAAAACTGACCCCTACTAATATCGATACGAAGCTTACGTACCCATATTGGCATTTGCTCATGATCACCGTTAGCTTTAAGCCGTTTCGTGGAGCGTTAGTAATTCTTTTCAACAGACAACCTCTGACCCGACTCGGTAGTTCACTGCGTGAATTTGAACGGCTCGTAGATTTCGTGAAGCGGCCGTTGCTCGAGGTCGCGCGACTGTCTCAGTGCAACCGAGGCTGTGTGAAAACGTCGTGTTTAATGTAAACCAAGTTGTTAGAGTGCTGGCGTTATCGGGCCAGGAAGTGACATTCATGCCAGTCCTCCAGAGCAGACCGTCGCCAGCGGGAATCACATCATGATCCAAGCAGGAAAGTGTGCACGTTCTCCTTGCAATCGGAAAAAGATAGTTTAAATTAATTTAGTATCATCATTTCATGGTGGAGCGGTACACGATATCCACATGGAAATGATCTTCTATCATGGTCTAAATGTAACGCCGACACTAGGCGAGTGATAGAGTTTGCACAGCCTCTTGCTAAGCCTTACGACGCGTTTTCGGCACACAACTGCAAATTTGATCTATCGCAGGAGGTTCGAAAATGGTTGCATCTGCCATACCCGCGAACTCATCGATCCCTCGTCCGATGAGTTCGGCGGAGAAGAAAGTCATCTTCGCCTCCAGTCTCGGCACCGTATTCGAGTGGTACGACTTCTACCTGTATGGCTCGCTTGCCGCGATCATCGGACGCCAGTTCTTCGCTGCGCTTGACCCTACCGCCGCGTTCATCGCCTCGCTGATGGCGTTCGCCGCCGGCTTCCTGGTGCGCCCATTCGGCGCCCTCGTGTTCGGGCGCCTCGGCGACATGATCGGCCGCAAGTACACGTTCCTCGTCACCATCCTGATCATGGGCTTGTCGACCTTTATTGTCGGCATCCTGCCCGCCTACGCCTCCATCGGCATCGCTGCACCGATCATCCTGGTCGCGCTGCGCCTGCTGCAGGGCTTGGCCCTCGGTGGCGAATATGGGGGTGCCGCCACCTACGTGGCCGAGCACGCGCCACACGGCAAGCGCGGCGCCTACACCTCGTGGATCCAGACCACCGCTACACTCGGCCTGTTCCTCTCGCTCATCGTCATCATCGCCGTCAAGGCCATGGTCGGCGACGACGCCTTTAACGCCTGGGGCTGGCGCGTCCCCTTCCTCGTATCCGTCTTGCTGCTTGCCATCTCGGTCTGGATCCGGCTCAAGCTCAACGAGTCGCCCGCCTTCGTCAAGATGAAGTCCGAGGGCAGGACGTCCAAGGCGCCGCTCTCCGAGTCGTTCGCCAACTGGGACAACGGCAAGATCGTGCTGCTGGCGCTTCTCGGCCTGACCGCCGGCCAGGGCGTGGTCTGGTACACCGGACAATTCTACGCGCTGTTCTTCCTGACCGCGCAGCTCAAGGTTGAGCCCACCACCGCGCAACTGATGATCGGCGCCTCGTTGCTGCTGGGCACTCCATTCTTCGTCGTCTTTGGCGCGCTGTCCGACCGAATCGGCCGCAAGCCCATCATCATGGGAGGCTGTCTGCTCGCCGCGCTCACCTTCTTCCCGCTGTTCGCCGGCTTGGCCAAGACAGCCAACCCCGAGCTGGCCGCCGCGCAGGCCAGCAACAAGGTCGTGGTGCATGCCGACCCGGCGCAGTGCTCGTTCCAGGGTAGTCCGATCGCCCGCGAGATCGACTTCCGCACCTCGTGCGACATCGCCAAGCGCTTCCTCGCGCAAAGCTCGGTAAGCTATGACAACGTCGACGCGCCCCCCGGCACGCCGGCGACGGTCTCGATCGGTGAAACCGTCATCACGCCGCCGGCGGCCAACGTCGTGAACCAGAAGCTCGACGCCGAAAGCACGGCCAAGATCGCAGCATTCAAGAAGGAGATTGGCAGCGCCCTGAGCGCCGCCGGCTACCCGAGCAAGGCCAATCCGATCGAGTTGATGAGTACACAGTGGTGGAAGATCGTCGCGATCCTTTGGGTGCTGGTGATCTATGTGACGATGGTCTACGGGCCGATCGCCGCGGCGCTGGTCGAGCTGTTTCCGACGCGCATCCGCTACACGTCGATGAGCTTGCCGTACCACATCGGCAACGGCTGGTTCGGCGGGCTGCTGCCGACCACGGCGTTTGCGATCGTCGCGTCGACGGGCAATATGTTCAACGGCCTGTGGTATCCGATCATCATCGCCGCGATGACTTTCATCATCGGCACGCTGTTCGTCCGCGAGACTAAGGACGTCGACATCTACGCGAACGATTGAGTTCGTGCAGGACGCTGCCTCCTGCGATGGGGGCGGACTCGCGTATGCCAAAACAACGCGCCTTCATTTCTCGTTCGCGGGAGAGCCTACAAACGCAGGGACTCGAAAAATATCGTCCAGTCTCCACTCAAGAAAGTGCGCGTAAATTGTCCGATGACGAAGTCGTCGTAATGGCCTCGTTCCGGCCTTTCTACAAAATGGGTTTGTGGTAAGGATAGGAGGGCCATGACGTGAGCGTGCAATTCAATCACACCATCGTCCGGTGCAGCGATCAGGCGAAGTCGGCAACCTTTCTCGCCAATATCCTGGGCCTGCCCGGACCCATCCGGTTCGGACCGTTCTTGGTTGTTCAACTCAGCAATGGTGTCTCGCTCGACTTTAACCAGACCGACGCCAAGATTCCCTCACAACACTATGCTTTCCTGATAGACGAAGACGACTTCTACCAAATTTTTGTTCGCATCAAAGAGCGAGCTCTCCAATACTGGGCCGACCCCGGCAAGCACCGCGTTGATGAGATCAACCGCAACGATGGTGGCCGCGGGCTGTACTTCGAGGACCCGGACGGTCACCTATTAGAAGTCATTACCCGGCCCTACGGCGGCAGTGTGTAATGCTGCGATCCAACAGGACGTTCCGCCGACCGTCCCACATACTTCGCTATAGCGGGCTGTCGGACTAAACTGGACGTTACCCATCACAATCAGATGCCGAACGTCCGGTAACAGTCGATTTTGTTGAAAATCTCTGAAGCAATATTTCAAGAGACTCGCCAGTGTCTAGGATACTGGGGGCGATTCATGTCGCGGTGCCGCTCCAGGTACATCGCGCGGCCGGTGGGAAGCCCGGACATGTCGGCGATAGCTTCTATTACTGGACGGGCGGATGCCGCGTGATGAACCGCCCCGGAAATCGACGAGGCTCCAATATTTGAGAAAATGGGGCATGAAGAAGAGAGCGACAAGATATGCTCCGGATGGCATGGGGCATGAAGCATGCCAGGTCTGTGTAAGCAGGGGTAGTACGAGTCAAGTATCGAAACAATTGCGTCGAGAAAGCAACGACGTGGTCCGCTGGGATGGATTGATTCACACCAACCGGCATCCGCAAAAACCGGGGCGGTTCATATTGCCTCTAATTCGCAGTTCGACACCGACACTAATCCATTCAGCATGAGCACATTCATTCTTGATTCCATCCTGACCTGCCCGCGATGCGGTTTTTCAAAACAGGAAACGATGCCGACCATGGCCTGCCAGTTTTACTATGAATGCACCAACTGCAAGGCAGTCCTGCGTCCGAAATCCGGCGACTGTTGTGTCTATTGCTCCTATGGCTCGCAGAAGTGCCCGTCGCGGCAGGAACAGCATGCGTGTTGCGATCGACCCCATCATCCGAGTTGACTACTCCATCTCGGGGCCGTTTTCATCAAATCCTTGATACGCGTTCGCCACTGAAGTGGATGAAACATCGTTTCCCCGCGGATTCGAGCTTCCTCTTTTGACGCAACTCAAGACGAATTGGAAAAATTCGATTGTGGTGACTGGGCAATGCCAAACTCCAAATCACAGTTTGGAAGTCGCGCGCCATGGAGCCAATGCTGCAATCGATTGTCCGCTATCTGGAACAACATCAACTCACGGTCGTCACCGCTGAATCCTGTACCGCCGGACTGATCGCATCGCGGCTGGCGGAGCCGCCGGGCGCCGGCAAATGGCTGGACTGCGCGTTTGTCAGCTATTCCGAGGGCGCGAAAATCAAGTGCCTGCACGTCGATGAAAGCATTATCGAAAACCATGGACTCACCAGCGAAGCCGTGGCACGCGCGATGGCCGAGGGTGCATTGCACGCGGCCGAAGCCAATCTGGCGCTGGCAACCACCGGCGTAGCCGGGCCCTCGAGCGGCGATGGCCAGCAAGAGGTCGGTACCGTATGTCTTGCATGGTCCTTTGCGCGCGAGGACGGCCGCATCTACAGTTTTTCGGAGCAGACCCGATTTGACGGCGACCGCAACGCCGTACGCGACGCTGCCGCTGCTTATGCACTGGAGTGTATCCCCCACTACCACCGTGCCGCTATCCAGCAAGCAACGGCGAAGTAGCGCATCTGCAAATCCCGCTTGGCGGCAACCCAGGCCCGATTTCAGGCAGCCTTTCGCCCCAGACCGCATCACCAACTGTTAATGGAATCAACGGTAGAACAATCCTCAGATCGATCCACGCATCGCTTCAGACTGGAGTTTCCGTCCGCAACACGTTTGCGTTGCAGCAATGAGAGCCGGAACATTGATGTTCGTTACTCGGTCATAACGTTACAACAGTGGCGCTTTCTTCGGATGGGTGACACAACGTCCGCAAATGCGCATTTTGCCAAGAGGCGAGCGATGAAGAAGAACAGGGTGTCCAGTTTCATCCATTGGTCCATTGCCGTTTTGGTGGCGATCGCCGCAGTGGGAGCCAGCGCCGCCGACCTGCTGGATACGGTGAAGTCGCGCGGCACCTTGCGCATCGCGGTTGAGGGAACTTATCCGCCCTTCAATTTCAAGGACCCGCGGACCAACCAACTGACCGGCTTCGACGTCGATGTGGCCAAGCTGGTCGCGACCAAGCTCGGCGTCAAGCCCGAATTCATCACCACCGAATACAGCGGCATCCTGGCCGGTCTGGCTGCCGGCAAGTACGACGTGATCGTCAACCAGGTCGGCATCACCCCGGAGCGGCAAAAGGCTTTCGATTTTTCCGATCC
>DATJCV010000412.1:0-1571 GCA_035497775.1 Burkholderiaceae bacterium
CGCGTCACCGTCTATGAAAAAAATCCCGCAAGCGGCGGCCGCATGCACACGCGGGAAACCGAACTGGGCGGCTTCGATGTCGGTGCGCAATATTTCACTGCGCGCAGCGCCGCCTTCAAGAAGCAGGTAATGGCGTGGCGCCAAGCCGGCTGGCTGGCGCGCTGGGACGGCCGCCTAGCGAAGCTGGAAGCAGGACGGATGCAAAAGGCCGGCGGCAACCGCCAGCGCTGGGTTGCGGTGCCCGGGATGGATGCCCTATGCCGGCAGTTGGCGCAGGAAGTCGATGTCCGCCGCGAACAACGGGTGATGGCCATCGAAGGCCATGGCGACGCCTGGCTGCTCAAGGTGCAAGCCGACAGCGTTCCGATCGCCGCGAGCGCCGGCCCGTTCGATGCGGTGATCGTGGCGTTGCCGGCGCCGCAGGCTGCCAGCTTGCTGCAAATTGCGCCGGCCTTGGCGCAACAAGCGGCCAAGGTGCATCTGGCGCCATGCTGGGCGCTGGCGCTGGCGTTCCAGGAGACGCTGGATTTGCCCTATGACGGCGCCTGGGTGCATGGCTCGCGGCTCGGCTGGATTGCGCGCGACACCTCGAAACCGCAGCGGCGACCGGGCGAGCACTGGGTCGCACAAGCGACGCCGGGCTGGAGCAGCGAACATCTGGAGGATGCGCCGGAGCGGGCGCGCGACAAACTGCTGAAGGCTTTCCAGGAAGCCACCGGACGCGCGGTGCAACCGGTCTATGCGGCAATTCACTGCTGGCGCTTTGCGCAAGCCGAACGGCCGCTGGCTGGCGCTTGCCTGTGGCAGGCGAAGCTGCGCATTGGCGCCTGCGGCGACTGGTTCGCGGCCGGGCTGGAAGGCAGCGGGCGCGTCGAAAATGCCTGGCTGAGCGGGTTGGCGCTGGCGGAGCAAGTGGCCTGACTCCAATACACCTGGAGTATTTTCTAGAATACGGGAGTATATTGTAAAAAATTACATATTGCATACGGAATTCACATCTCACGTATGGAGTATGCAGTTTTCGGGAATTTGGTCCATGCTGGCAGCAGGTATCTTTTGCATCAGAAGCGCCGGTGATGCCGTGTCGCAAAGGCTTGATTTTGGCCGACCGCCAGCGCTACGGTCGATGCCCAGCCGCTCACTGGGTACAAAGCGCTGACGCTTGCCGCATCGGTCCGCGTCGCGCAGCGGCGAACACAGACTGCGCAGCGATCGCTCCGGCGGCTCGCGCCGAGTGGGTCGGGCGGGCTGCCGCGCTGCGTCGAGCGCTGTGCCGCTGGTAGAATGAAAGCCTTTCAGTTTTTCACTTCTTCCCCATGTCCGGCAATACTCTCGGCAAGCTGTTTACCGTCACTACTTTCGGCGAATCCCACGGCCCGGCCATCGGCTGCGTGGTGGATGGCTGCCCGCCCGGCATGGAGCTGTCCGCTGCCGACATCCAGCCGGATCTCGATCTGCGCCGGCCCGGCACCTCGCGCCATGTCACGCAGCGGCAGGAATCCGATACGGTCGAAATCCTGTCCGGCGTGTACCAGGGCAAGACCACCGGCACGCCGATCGCGCTCCTGATC
>DATJCV010000413.1:0-4687 GCA_035497775.1 Burkholderiaceae bacterium
CCTATGGCCATTCCGCCAGCGACACCGTCCTGAAGGGGCTGACGGCCACCGTCCACAGCGCGATGCGCAATACGGATCTGTTCGCACGCTACTGCGGCGAGGAATTCATCCTGTTCCTGCCGCAAACCTCGCTGGAACTGGCGCGGCTCTGTATGGAACGCATCATGCAAGCCATGCAATTGGTATCGTTCGAAGGGCTGCCACCGGATTTACGCGTCACCATGTCGGTCGGCATTGCCCAATACTATTTATCGGAAGATACGGCAACCATCATCGGACGAGGGGACGCCGCCTTGTACAACGCCAAGCGGCGCGGACGTAACCGGATCGAGCTGGCCAAGTTTTCGCCCTGCGCGGCGGTCCGCTAACGATAGACCAGCGCCACCGCCTCGGCGGCCATGCCTTCTTCCCGCCCCAGGTAGCCCAGTTTCTCGTTGGTCTTCGCCTTGATATTCACGTATTCGGCATCGATCCCGAGATCGGCGGCCAAGTTCTCGATCATCTGTGGAATGTGGGGTGCCAGTTTCGGCGTCTGGGCGATCACGGTGGCGTCGACGTTGCCGATGGCATAGCCGGCGCTCGTCAGACGGCGCACGATCTCGCGCAACAATTCACGCGAATCGGCACCGGCAAAGCGCGTATCGGTATCCGGGAAATGACGGCCGATGTCGCCCAGCCCGGCAGCGCCGATCAGGGCATCGGTCACGGCGTGCAGCAGGACGTCGGCGTCGGAGTGGCCCAGCAAGCCCGCGCGATGCGGGATCGTGACGCCGCCAATCACGAGCTGGCGGCCCGGCACCAGCGCATGGCAATCGTAACCCTGACCGATCCTGAATCCCGGATACCGCGTCATTTTTTCTCTCCCAAAAACAGTTCGGCCAAGGCCACATCGTGCGGCAGCGTCACTTTGAAATTACGCGGGCTGCCCGTTACCAGTTTCGGCTGCAGGCCGAGCGCTTCAACCGCGCCAGCCTCATCGGTCACGTCGGCCGCCTGCTCCAGCGCCCGGCACAGCAGCTCGTAGCGAAACATTTGCGGCGTTTGCGCGGCCCATAAATTCGCCCGCTCCACGGTTGCTTCCACCCGCTCGCGTGCATCGCCGCGCTTCAAGGTATCGACTACCGGCAGCGCCAGCAGACCGCCGATCGCGTCGTCTTGCAATGCTTGCAGCAACTGGTCGATCAGCGTCGTTGTCAGGCCGGGCCGGGCCGCATCATGTACCAGCACCCAATCCTGATCGGCAACCTGACCCCGCATCGCGCGCAAGCCATTCAGTACCGATTGCCGGCGGGTAGCGCCGCCCTTGCGCACCAGGCTGATGCGCGAACCCAACTGCGGGGCCTCGGCCATAACGGGCTCGATCCAGCCATCGTCGGCGCTGACCACCACCCAGGTATGCGCAATCGCCGTCGACGCCGCGAAGGTATCGAGTACATGCCGCAGCATCGGCTTGCCGGCCAGCGGCAGGTATTGTTTCGGGCAATCCGAGCCCATGCGGGCGCCGACGCCGGCGGCCGGTATCAGGGCGAAGCGGCGCGGCGGATTGGCGGCAGACGGGAGCGATGAAGCGGCAGATTCCATAGCAAGCAAGGCACGATCCTGCCGCACTCCGGAAACGGCGGCCACGGGCTTATCCTATAATGTGGGCTCAAATTCTAACCGTCAAACCCGATCCACCGCACGCTTTTCGATCGCCATGACATTCCCCATGTCATCCCCTGATGTCCTTTGATCTGACAAAATCCCTCGCCAAAGCCGGTCATCGTCTTGCCCTGCCTGCCGTGCATGGCGCGGCCGATGCCTGCGTGCTGGCGCAAGCCGCGGCTCAACTGAAGGCGCAAAACCGCATGCTGGCGATCGTGGTCGCCAACGCCAGCGACGCCCAGCGCCTACGTACCGAAGTCGCCTGGTTCCGCGCCGCCGGCGCGCCGGAACTGCGCTGCAATGTCTTGCCGGACTGGGAAACCCTGCCCTACGACGCCTTTTCGCCGCATCAGGACCTGGTATCGCAACGGCTGGCGACGCTGTATGAAATCCAGAACGGTCAGTGCGACGTCCTGATCGTGCCCGCCACCACCGCCTTGCTGCGGATGGCGCCGCCGTCGTTCCTGGCCGCCTATACTTTTTTCTTCAAAAAGGGCGAGACGCTGGACGAGGCGCGCCTCAAAGCGCAGCTGACCCTGGCCGGCTATACCCACGTCTCGCAAGTGATGTCGCCCGGCGAATACTCGGTGCGCGGCGGACTAATTGACCTGTTTCCGATGGGCTCGGCGCTGCCCTACCGGCTCGACTTGTTCGGCGACACCATCGACACCATCCGCACCTTCGATGCCGACACCCAGCGCTCGCTCTATCCGGTGGCGGAGGTGCGGCTGCTGCCCGGGCGCGAATTCCCGATGGACGAAGCGGCGCGCAATGCCTTTCGCGGCCGCTGGCGCGAAGTGTTCGAGGGCGATCCGTCGCGCTCGGCGGTCTACAAGGACATCGGCCACGGCATCGCCTCGGCCGGCATCGAATACTACCTGCCGCTGTTTTTCGAACAGACCGCGACGCTGTTCGATTACCTGCCGGCTGACACCATGTTCGCATTGCTGGGCGACATCGACGATGCCATCCGGCGTTTTTGGACCGATACCCAGTCGCGCTACAACTTCTTGAAATCGGACCGCGAACGGCCACTGCTGGCGCCGGAAACGCTGTTTTTACGGGACGAGGATTTTTTCGCGCTGGCCAAGCCGTACGGGCGCTGGGTGATTCAGGCCGGCACGGCGGCGTCCGAGCTGTCGGCGCCGATTCCGGACGTGGCGGTCAACCGCCGTGCCGACGATCCGTTGGTGAACCTGCGCGCCTACCTGCTGCAAACCAGGAAGCGCGTGCTGATTTGCGCCGAATCGCATGGCCGCCGCGAAACGCTGCAACAGTACTTCAACGAGCACGATCTGCGCTTCGAAGCGTGCGAGGGTTATGCCGATTTTGCCGCCGGCAGCGCCCGCCTGATGCTGGGCGTGGCGCCGCTGTATGCCGGTTTCGAGTCGGCCGCAGTGCTGGACGCGAATCTGAGTAATCTCGCCTTCGTCACCGAAACCGAGTTGTATGCCGGCTCCGGCCGTCGCGCCGGGCGCAAACGGCAGGAAGGCGCAAGCCAAATCGAATCGATGGTGCGCGACCTGTCGGAGCTGAAGATCGGCGATCCGGTGGTGCACATCAACCATGGTATCGGCCGCTACATGGGCCTGACCAGCATGGATCTGGGCCAAGGCGAAACCGAATTCCTGCACCTGGAATACGCCAAGGACACCAAGCTGTACGTGCCGGTGGCGCAGTTGCACGTGATTTCGCGCTACTCGGGCGCCTCGCCGGATGACGCGCCGCTGCACGCACTGGGCTCCGGCCAGTGGGAAAAAGCCAAGCAGCGCGCCGCCCAGCAGGTGCGCGACACCGCCGCCGAACTGCTCAACCTGTATGCGCGGCGGGCACTGCGCCAGGGACACCAGTTCGAATATTCGGCGCAGGACTACGCGGCGTTTGCCGACAGCTTCGGCTTCGAGGAAACTCCGGACCAGGCGGCGGCGATTACCGCCGTGATCGAGGACATGGCCTCGGGCAAACCGATGGACCGCCTGATCTGCGGCGACGTCGGCTTCGGCAAGACCGAAGTCGCGCTGCGCGCCGCCTTCGTCGCCGTGCTGGGTGGCAAGCAGGTGGCGATCCTGGCGCCGACCACGCTGCTGGCGGAGCAGCATGCACAGCTGTTCGCCGACCGCTTCGCCGACTGGCCGGTAAAAATCGCCGAACTGTCGCGCTTTCGCACCGGCAAGGAAGTCACGCAGGCAATCAAGGGCATGGCGGACGGCACGCTGGACATCGTGATCGGCACCCACAAGCTGCTGTCGAAGGACGTCAAGTTCACCCGCCTGGGTCTGGTCATCATCGATGAGGAGCACCGCTTCGGCGTGCGCCAGAAGGAAGCCCTGAAAGCCATGCGCGCCGAAGTCGACGTGCTGACGCTGACGGCGACGCCGATTCCCCGCACGCTGGGCATGGCGCTGGAAGGCTTGCGCGATTTTTCGATCATCGCCACCGCGCCGCAAAAGCGGCTGGCGATCAAGACCTTCGTGAGGAGCGAAGGCGAAGCGGTGATCCGCGAAGCCTGTTTGCGCGAACTGAAACGCGGCGGCCAAGTATATTTCCTGCACAACGAGGTGGAGACGATCCAGAACCGCCGCGCGATGCTGGAAGAACTGCTGCCGGAGGCGCGCATCGGCGTCGCCCACGGCCAGATGCACGAGCGCGAGCTGGAAAAGGTGATGCGCGACTTCGTCGCCCAGCGCTTCAACATCCTCTTGTGCACCACCATCATCGAGACCGGCATCGACGTCCCCACCGCCAATACCATCGTCATGCACCGCGCCGACAAGTTCGGCCTGGCGCAACTGCATCAGCTGCGCGGCCGCGTCGGCCGTTCGCACCACCAAGCCTACGCCTACCTGCTGGTGCACGACGTGCAGGGCTTATCCAAACTGGCGCAGCGGCGGCTGGATGCGATCCAGCAGATGGAAGAACTGGGCAGCGGCTTCTATCTGGCGATGCATGATCTGGAAATCCGCGGCGCCGGCGAAGTGCTGGGCGAAAACCAGTCGGGCGAGATGACCGAAATCGGCTTCCAGCTGTATTCCGACATGCTGAA
>DATJCV010000414.1:0-1980 GCA_035497775.1 Burkholderiaceae bacterium
GCGCCAGTGCCCGGGTCAGTTGCTGTTGCAATTCCAGCAGCGCCGCTGGGGCCGGTTCGGGGCCGATCCAGGCCAGGCGCTGACGAGGAAAATAGCCGCTGTGATTCAGGGTGAGCGGCAACGGAGCGGCCGGCAGGCTCGCCAGTACCGTCCGCAGCAGTGGCAGGATGGCGTCTGGTTGCTGACCGAGGAAGGCCAGGGTCAGGTGCAGGTTGTCGGCCGGCGTCGGCCGGCCGCCGATGCCGTGCTGCAATGCGGCCAGGACGGCGCGCGTGGCGGCATCTGGCCATAGCGCGTAAAACAGTCGTAACCGTGAATCGCGCGAGGCGGAAAGTGGCGGTGGCGCCGGCCGCGGGTCGGTCGCCGAAGCGCTCTGGTCTGCGGCCATCTTGCTCTGCGCTGCGCCTACGACTTGCCGAACACTTCGTTCAACTGCTGGGTCACGCGCACGAAGGTGGTGCGCTTGGTCAGTTCCTTCAGCTTGTGGGCACCGACGTAGGTGCAGGCCGAGCGCACCCCGCCCAGGATGTCCTGCAGCGTGTCGGCCACCGGGCCGCGATACTCGACCAGCACTTCCTTGCCTTCCGAAGCGCGATAGTGGGCGACGCCGCCGGCGTATTTTTCCATCGCGGCGCGGCTGCTCATGCCGTAGAACGCCTTGTATTGCTTGCCATCGCGTTCGACCAGCTCCCCGGCGCACTCGGTATGGCCGGCCAGCATGCCGCCCAGCATGATGAAGTCGGCGCCGCCGCCAAACGCCTTTGCCAGGTCGCCCGGCACCGCGCAGCCGCCGTCGGCGCAGATCTGGCCACCCAGGCCGTGCGCGGCGTCGGCGCATTCGATCACCGCCGACAGCTGCGGATAGCCGACGCCGGTCATCTTGCGCGTGGTGCACACCGAGCCGGGGCCGATGCCGACCTTGACGATATCGGCGCCGGCCAGAATCAGTTCCTCGGTGATGTCGCCGGTGACGACGTTGCCGGCCATGATGGTCAGCGAGGGATAGGCGGCGCGCACTTTCTTGACGAAGTTGATGAAGCCTTCAGTATAGCCGTTGGCAACGTCAATGCAGACGTACTCGATTGCGCCCTGGGCGTGTGCCATGACCGCGGTGAATTTTTCATAATCCGCCTTGCTGATGCCCATCGAATAAAAGGCGGTCGATGCGGCGCGCTCGCTTTGTTGCAGGGTTTGGAAAAAAGCCACCAGTTCCGCTTCCGTGTAGTGCTTGTGCAAGGCGGTCGACAAACCATGCTCGCCCAGCGCCAGCGCCATTTCGGTGGTGCCGGTGGTATCCATGTTGGCGCCGATGATCGGAATCCCGTAGTACTTGCGACCGGAATTGTGGAAGATGAATTCGCGCCGAATATCGACTTGCGAGCGCGAGGTCAACGTCGAGCGCTTGGGACGGATCAACACGTCCTTGAAGTCGAGCTTGACGGATTCTTCGATGTGCATGGTGGTGTTTCCTGGGAAAGAGAGGGTGGATGCGGACGCAGCCATCCCCGCGATTGTTGCAACCAGCAGTGTTTCAGGGGATGTCCGGCCAAAACCGATCATTTTTGCCGCGATGCCGGCGCAGTAAAAACAGGTCGCTCACCTGGTTTGGCCGGGGCTGCAGCTGGAGCCGGAAGGAACAATATTACCGCAGCTGGCGCCGGGTTGCCGGCTGCGTGAAAGAAGGGCGATCCGCCTGCTGTCTATGGCACGGCGGCCATGTCCGGCCGTAGCCGCAGATAGCTGGCGAAGCGCGGCAACCCACCTGGGTTCAAGCCGCGAAAGCGATAAGTGACCCAGGCGCCGACGGGCGGCGGCGCGCGCCGGTCGGCCTCGGCCAAACCGCTGCCGAGCCGAAAGCGGCGGCCATCGGCGGTTTCCACCAGCAGGGCGCCCACCAGGCCTTGGTATTTTCCTTGCCCAGGCAGATGCGCCACCACCCGCGCTTCGGCGTCGTCATGGGTTTTCACCTTCAGCAAATCG
>DATJCV010000415.1:0-2999 GCA_035497775.1 Burkholderiaceae bacterium
GCGTGATGCAGGCGCCGTTGTTCCAGCGCATGCGTCAAGGCCCGCACGACGTGCTCCTGGCCGACGAGCGTCTCAAAATTCCTGGGGCGATATTTGCGGGCGAGAACCTGGTAGGACATGGCATGAAATGTTGGAGGTACCAGTCTCATTTTACCCGACAGCGCAGGGCCGCCTGCCGCTGTTTTTATTCGGCCGCCGCCAGCCCGGCGAGCCGGCGCCGAAACGCCGATCAGGTGCGGCTGATGAGCGCCAGATAGCCCTGGACCAAGGCGCCAAGCTGGTGCCGGAATTCGCCGGTCGCCACCGCCTGCGGCCGGCACAGCAAGGTCTGGTACAGCAAGCCATATACGGCTGCATGCAAGGTATACGCAGCTTCATCCAACGCCAGCGGCGCCGGCAGCGCCGAGGCCTGCAGGACCTGGCGCCAGATGTCGACAAACCGCGCGTACAAGCTGCGATAGGCTTCGGCATCGGACACCTGGCGCTCGAGTTCGATCAGCAGCGACCACTGCTGCGCATGTGCTGCATGGATTTCAATCAACCGGTCCAGCACGGCATCGACCATGTGCTCCAGCGGCTGCCCGCGCACCGTTTCTGCGCACGCCAGCATCTGCACGCCAACGCCCTTGAAACGCTGGCGAATGCAGTTGGCGGCAATCGAACGCTTGCCGGGAAAGTGCTCGTACACCGTGCCCAGGCCCACTCCGGCGACGGCGGCGATGTCGCGAATCGTCAGCCGCGCATAGCCCTTTTCCTGCAAAAGCCGAACAAACGCCTCCAGGATGGCGTTCTGGGTTGCGATCGAACGGCTCTGGACCGGCTTCTTGCGCGGTTTTAACGGGGCGTGGTTCAATTTTTTCTCCGCCGGCCAAAGACGAACACCTTGGCCCGATGCTGGCGCTATGATGGACCGTACATCGGCATGCGCCATCACCGGCGCGTGCCGCCTGCATCATACAAGGAGATCGATCATGCAATGGCCCACCCACGAAGTCACCAACCAGGTACCGGAACTCGACGCCTATAACATGTTCACCAGCGACGTCGCGCTGGTGGATGGCGTGCGACGCGAACAGGCCGGCTGGCATGAACAGGAGCTGACCCGATTCGGCGCCGAACTCGGGCGCAAGGAAGTGTTGCAGCTGGGTGAGCTGGCGAACCGGCATGTGCCGGAACTGGTCACGCATGACCGTGTCGGCCGCCGCATCGACGCCGTCGAATTTCATCCGAGCTGGCACCAGATCCTCGGCATGGTGCGCCGAGAAGCACTGCATGCACTACCCTGGATGCAGCCGCAAGCCGGCGCCCAGGCGGCACGTGCGGCCGCCTATTTCCTGCAGACGCAGGTGGAAACCGGTTCGCTGTGCCCGACCACCATGACCTTTGCCGCGATTCCGGTGCTGCAAAACGAGCCGGCGCTGTTCGCGACATTGAAGGAAAAGCTGTTTTCGCGCGAACACGACCCGCGCGACCTGCCGCTGGAGCAAAAGCGCTCGATCATGATCGGCATGGGCATGACCGAAAAACAGGGCGGCTCCGATGTGCGCAGCAACACTACCGTGGCGCGGCCGCTCAACCGCCAGGGGCGCGGCGCCGAATACCTGCTGACCGGCCACAAATGGTTTTTCTCGGCACCGATGTGCGACGCCCATCTGGTGCTGGCGCGCACCGAGGCCGGCGTCTCGTGCTTTTTCGTACCGCGCTGGCGTCCCGACGGCAGCAAGAACGCGATCCTGATCCAGCGCCTGAAAGACAAGCTTGGCAACCGCTCGAACTCCAGCAGCGAAGTGGAATTCGCGGATGCCTGGGGCATCATGGTCGGAGAAGAAGGCCGCGGCATCCCGACCATCATCGAGATGGCCAACTATACCCGGCTCGATTGCGTGATTGGCAGCGCCGGCATCATGCGCCACGCCTTCGTCCAGGCCGCGCATCACGCCCGTCATCGCAGCGCCTTCGGCAAGCATCTGGCGGAGCAGCCGCTGATGCAAAACGTGCTGGCCGACCTGGCGCTGGAATCGGAAGCGGCGACGCTCCTGATGCTGCGCCTGGCGCGCGCGGTCGAGGCGCCGCAGGACCCGCTGCAACGCGCCTGGCGCCGCATCGTGACCCCGGCGGCCAAGTTCTGGGTCTGCAAGCGGGCGCTGGAATTCACCGGCGAGTGCATGGAAGTCTGGGGCGGCAACGGCTACGTTGAAACCGGTCCGATGGCGCGGCTGTACCGTGAAGCGCCGGTCAATTCGATCTGGGAAGGCTCCGGCAACGTCATGTGCCTGGACGTGTTGCGCGCGGTGGAACGCGAACCGGAAGGCTTCGCGCTGCTGTTGGACCAGTTGCAGGAGAGTGCCAGCGGCCATGCCGGCCTGCAACAGCTGGTGCGGGAGCTGCGCAAGGATTTTTCGGCGCCGCCGGAACAGCGCGAAATGCTGGCACGTCGGCTGGCGCAGCGACTGGTGCTGGCGGTACAAGGCAGCCTGATGCTGCAACAGGCGCCGAGCGCGATTGCCGAAGCGTTCATCGGCAGCCGGATCGACGCCGAATGCGGACGGGTGTACGGCACGCTGGCGGCGTCGAGCCTGCAGCGCGAAATCCTGAACCGCGCCTGGCCGCTGTAAGTACCGTCTGCGACCGGCAAGCGGCACGTGGCGCGCTCGCCGGTCGATATCAGCGCGCCACGATCAGGCGCAGGCCCAGGCCGACGAAGATGGCGCCGGCGATGCGGTCCAGCCAAGAGCCGGCATGCGGATTACGGCCGAGCCACTGCCCGACGGTGCCGGAGAAATAACCGAGCAAACCGAACAGGATTACCGACTGCGCGGTAAATACCAGCCCCAGTTGCGCCGTCTGCCAGCTCACTACGCCGCGCTCGACGATCACGAACTGCGGCAGGAAGGACAGGAAGAACAGCACCACCTTGGGATTGATTGCATTCGCGAACAAACCCTTGGCAAACAGGCGGCGCAAGGACTCATTCGAGGCCGCCAGCTTTTCCACCTTGG
>DATJCV010000416.1:0-1549 GCA_035497775.1 Burkholderiaceae bacterium
GTCTTGCCGAAGCTGGAAACGACGAAGGCGCGCGCCGCCAGTTCCGGCAGGCGCGCCACCGATTCGTGTGTCGCGCCGTCGTACACCATGTGTTCGTAGACTTCGTCGGCCAGGATCAGGATGTCGCTGCCGCGTACGATGTCGGCCAGCGCGCCGAGGTCGGCCGCAGCCAGCACCGAGCCGGTCGGATTGTGCGGCGAGTTGATGATGATCAGTCGGGTGCGTGGGCCGACCGCCGCCGCCACTTGCGCCCACGGTACCGCGTAGCCGTTCGGCCCCAGCTCCATCTGCACCGGCACCGCCTTGCCGCCGGCCAGCTCGATCGCCGGCAGGTAGCTGTCGTAGGCTGGCTCGATGATGATGACTTCGTCGCCGGCATGCACGCAGCACAGGATCGCGGTCAGGATCGCCTGAGTGGCGCCGGCAGTGACGGTGATTTCGCTGGCCGGATCGTAGGCGTGCCGATACAAGCGCGCGATCTTGTCGGCGATCGCCTGCCGCAGCGCCGGCACGCCGGTCATCGGCGGGTACTGGTTGTGGCCTTCCTGCATCGCGCCGGCCACCGCCTGGATCAGTTGCGGATCGCACTCGAAGTCGGGAAAGCCCTGGCCCAGGTTGACCGCGTTTTTTTCCGCCGCCAGCGCCGACATCAGGGTGAAGATGGTGGTGCCGACTGTCGGCAGGCGCGATGGCAGACGGCTGAAATCAATGGTGGGAGCGAGAGTCTGGTTCATGGGCGAAAAATATTCAGGTTGTGCATGTTGCCTGTCGTTCCTGCGAACTTAGACGGGAATCCGGCGGCGTTCTCGGCGTATGGCCTGGGCGGGAACGATAGATGGGATAGCCATGCTGATAAAAATCGGGTGGGAAATTTCATTCTAGTGCAGCACCGGCAAGCGTGGCCCGCTGCAACAGCCAGGCCTCCGGCTTCATGATGGAAAACAGTCCGGCGCGCGCGGTCTTCCTTGCCAGTTTGAGTAAGGCCTTGTCCTTGGTAATCAGTGTTGCGGCCTCGGCGTCGCGCGCCAGTTCGAGGAACTTCTGGTCGTCCGCATCCTTGCACAGGGGCAGGCGGATTTGCATTTCCGCTGGCTGCGCCTCGAAACTAAGGCAGGTAATCAGCGCATCGAATTCGTGCTCGGCTTGCGGCCGCAGCGTGTCGTCCAGCGCCAGATGCGCGTAGCCCAGCACGATCTGCCATTCGCGCCGGCAATCGGCGCGCGTCACCGCTTGCAGGCTGCCGTCGCGCAGCGCCGCCAGCAGCGCGGCCCAGCGCGGATCGCGAAAGACGAACAGGTCGAGGCAGACATTGGTGTCGATGACGACGCGATTCGGTATCATGGCGCCAACTTGCTGATTGAAATGTAGAACATGCTGATTGTCTTGTCGCCTGCCAAATCCCTCGATTACGGAACGCCGCCCACCACCGAACTGCATACCCAGCCTGATTTCATTGCGCGCTCGGCGCAATTGGTCGATATCCTGAAGGCCTATTCGCCGGCGCAGATCGCCAGCCTGATGCGCATTTCCGATCCGCTGGCGCAGTTGA
>DATJCV010000417.1:0-9238 GCA_035497775.1 Burkholderiaceae bacterium
GCTGGCGCGCGGGCTGATGGAAGCCAAGCCGTCGCGCATGTTCGAGGTACTGCGCGCCTGCGGCGCGCTGGCACGCATCCTGCCCGAACTCGACGCGCTGTGGGGCGTGCCGCAGCCGCCGCAGCACCATCCGGAAATCGACACCGGGGTGCACGTGATGATGGTGATCGACGTCGCCGCCAGCCGCAACTATGCGCTGCCGATCCGTTTTGCCGCCTTGACGCACGATCTCGGCAAGGGCACGACGCCGCCGGCCGAATGGCCGCGCCATCACGGCCACGAGGGACGCGGCGCGGCATTGGTGAGAGCGGTCTGTCAGCGCCTGAAAATCCCCAACGAATGCCAGGACCTGGCGTTGATGACTGCGCGCGAGCACGGCAACGTGGCGCGTGCGTTCGAATTGCGTGCCGCCACCGTAGTCAGCCTGCTGGAACGCTGCGACGCCTTCCGCAAGCCGCAGCGCTTCGTCGATATGCTGCGCGCGACGGAATGCGACTACCGCGGCCGCAGCGGCTTCGAGCAGCGGCCGTTCCCGCAGGCGCCGTATCTGGAGGCATTGCTGGCGGCAGCGCAATCGGTCAAGGCGGGCGTGATCGCCGCCATGTTCGTGCAGGAACCGCAGCGCATTCCGGAGGCGATCCGGGCGGCGCGCGTCGAGCTGGTGCGCGAGCGGATCGACGACTGGTGCGCCGGGCCGGCGGCGGATTTGCGAGGATAGTTATATCGGGAGTATTTTCAAAGGCCGACAAAAATAGCCGGATATATGGTGATTTTTAAGCATACTCCATGGTCATTGGGCGAGCGGCGCCTTGGCGCAGCGAGCCGCGCTTAGCGCACGAAACGGCCGTTGCGGCCGATCATCGTCAATTCGACGAATTCGCTGCCGGTGTGATCGTTGGCCCCATAGTCGATCAGCAGGCCGCCGAGGTCGAGCCGATGGATCGATTCCAGTCCGCGGATGAAGCTTTCGCGGGTCAGGTTGCGGCCGGCCCGTCGCAGCCCCTCGACCAGCACCTTGGCCGAGACGAAGCCATCCATCGCCGCATACGATACGGTGGCGCCATTGGCCTTGGCGGCAACCTTGAACTCCTGGCCGAGCAGGGTCGACACCAGGTCGGCCGCCGGCGTCACCTGCGACACGATCAGGCCGACTCCGGCCGGGCCCAGGTCCTTGACGAACGAGTCTGAGGAATTGTTGGACAGGGTCATGATCTGCATGGTGCCGCCCTGGGCGCGGATCGCCTTGATCACGTCCACCGTGTTCTTCGCCGAGCTGACGATGATCAGCGCCTTCGGGTTGGCCTTGATCAGTTGTGCGGCGGCGGCGGCCACATCCGGCTTTTCGCGTGCGAAGCTGGCGATGATGACCGGTTCCAGCTTGCGCTCGGCCATGCCTCTCTTGAATCCCTCGAGGCCGTCGCGGCCAAACGAATCGTCGACGTGCAGTACGCCGATATCCTTGAAACCGAGCGTAGTGAAATGCTCGATGCCCTTGATCACTTCATCCTGGTACTTGGCGCGCACGTTGAAAATCAGCCGGTTGACCGGTGTGTGGAAGATCGCGGCGCCGCTGCTGGGCGCCACCAGCGGCACACCGGACGCCGCCAGCAACGGTGCCACCGCCTCGGTATGCGGCGTGCCGCGCGTCTGGAACAGCGCGAACACGCGTTCCTGCTTGATCAGCTTTTCGGCGTTGACGGCGGTCTTGGCCGGCACGAAGCCGTCGTCCAGGATACGCATCTCGATCTTGCGGCCATGCACGCCGCCCTGGCGGTTGACACTGTCAATATAGGCTTTCGCGCCTTCGTTCATTTCCTTGGTCGGCGCGGCGACGACGCCGGTAACGCCAATGGTCTGGCCGATCAGGATAGTTGTATCGGTGACGCCATCCTCAGCGCTGGCCGGGATGACGGCGGCGCCCAACAACAGCGCGACAAGGGTAATGAACTGGTGGATTTTCATGATGTGCCTGACAGGGTTGGTGCGCGCAGCCATTGCAAAACATTTCCTTAAGAACATAATAGTGCAAGGAATGAACAATTGCAGCGTTCTTTTGCGGATCGGAAATGAGCCTTGACTGAACTTCCGCTTGTGGCGGGCTCTCTGACTTGCGGGGTTCTCGTGTGGCCGATGCGATCGCATTGGCATCTCGGAATGTGATCCCCTACGATATAATGCTGCATTGCACAATGCTAGTTGTTAGAGGGAGAATTGCATGGATATCAGCCGTTTTTCTCGCCCCTCCCAGTCTCCCGGAATTGCGTCGCAACAGGCGCCGCCGCGCAAACCGTGGGTGTTGGTGAAAGAGTTGTCGAGGCGTGCGCATTGGCGCTTGCGCAAGCATTTTTTGGCCCTGGATGAGCAAGATCGATTGTTGCGTTTTGGAACGGTACTGCCCGATGAGTTGATCATCAAATACGTGGAAAGCATTGATTTCTCGCGTGATACCGTGTTCGGCGTCTATGACAGCCATTTGAGGCTGGTTGGCGTCGGCCATCTGGCCTTTGCGCCGCGCGAACAATTGCCGCTCTTGAGTGCCGCCACCAGCAAGGAGCGCCTGGCTGAATTTGGTGTTTCGGTGTCGGCTGCGGCGCGCGGCATGGGAGTCGGCTCCAAGTTGTTCGAGCGCGCCGCGATCCGTTGCCGCAACGCCGACGTCGATACCCTTTACATGCATTGCCTGTCATCGAACCAGGTAATGATGCACATCGCCAAGAAGGCCGGCATGGAAATCCAGCGCGATTATGGCGAAGCCGATGCGTATCTGCGGCTGCCTCCAGCCAATCCAGCCAGCGTGCTGCAGGAAGCGATGGATGAACAAGTGGCAAGCTTCGACTATGCATTGAAGGCGAATGCCCGCGCAGCAGCGAAGTGGTTGGGAAACCTTGCAGGATCCGGTAAGCGTGATGATTGAGCAGCACTTTCGTAGGATCTTCTGAGCGGTGTGTGATTTGCCAAATCTGGTGCCATCAAAGCTGACTGGGATGCCGCTTGCCGCTGCGCGGACGAAAGGGGTAAGCGTGCGGCACGCTCGTTGCAAACTCCCTCTGCGAGCGAGGGGC
Source organism: Burkholderiaceae bacterium (assembly GCA_035497775.1). Classification (GTDB taxonomy): domain Bacteria; phylum Pseudomonadota; class Gammaproteobacteria; order Burkholderiales; family Burkholderiaceae_D; genus DATJCV01. The sequence continues at coordinate 3,063 of DATJCV010000417.1, forward strand.
TTTACTCAGAATGTCATAGAAAGTTGCTGCCATTTCCATCCATTCAAACCAGCGGCAGCGCCGTCGTGTCCTTCACTCGCTGCAGGGCGAAACTGGATTTGACGTCCTGCACGGCCGGATGGCGCAACAGCGTTTCCATTGTGAAGCGCGAAAAATGCTCCATGTCCTCGACGTGCACGCGTAACAGGTAGTCCATCTCGCCCGTCATTGCGTAGCAAGCTACGACTTCGGGCCACTGCGCTACTGCCGTGGCGAAATCGGCGCGCGGCGAACGCGTGCCGGTAGAGTTGGCAGAATCGTTTTGCTTAGCCAGGCGCACATGGACGTAGGCCAGTAGACCCAGCCCGATTTTTTCCGGCGCCAACAGCGCTACGTACTGGCGAATGACGCCAGCCTGTTCCAGGCGCTTGATGCGGCGCAGGCAGGGCGAGGGCGACAGATTGACGCGTTCCGCGACCTCCACATTCGACAACCGTCCGTCCGCCTGGAGGATCGCCAGAATTTTACGGTCGGTATGGTCCATTTCGATAGCGGCCATTATTCACTCCAGATCAAAAATAAAAGGCAATAATATTGCGCATAAGCTTGGCCCTGCGCATTCCTTTGCAATTTTATGCCATGTCGTATTGTCTATACTGATGTGTCAAATACGATTCGCATCAAGGAGACAGCAATGGATTTCATCCCCTGGGACAACCCGATGGGCACCGACGGTTTCGAATTCATCGAATATGCCGCACCGGACCCAAAAGCGCTCGGTGCGCTGTTCGAGCAAATGGGTTTTTCCGCCATTGCCCGCCATCGCCACAAAGACGTGACCCTGTACCGCCAAGGCGAGATCAATTTCATCATCAATGCCGAGCAGAATTCGTTCGCCCAGCGTTTCGTGCGGCTGCATGGGCCGTCAATCTGTGCCATCGCCTTGCGGGTCAACGATGCCGCGTATGCCTATCGGCGCGCACTGGAATTGGGCGCCTGGGGCTTCGATAACCAGACCGGACCGATGGAATTGAATATCCCGGCGATCAAGGGCATTGGAGATTCGCTGATTTATTTCGTCGATCGGTGGCGCGGCAAGAATGCGGCGCAGGGGGCGGGTGGTATCGGCGATATCAGCATCTATGATGTCGATTTTGTTGCGATCCCCGGGGCGCAGGCCAATCCGACGGGTTGCGGGCTGACTTACATCGACCACCTGACGCATAACGTGCACCGTGGCCGGATGAAGGAATGGGCTGAATTTTACGAAAATTTGTTCAATTTCCGTGAAGTGCGCTATTTCGATATCGAAGGCAAGTTGACCGGGCTGAAATCGAAGGCGATGACGTCGCCCTGCGGCAAGATACGGATTCCGATCAACGAATCATCCGATGACAAATCGCAGATTGCCGAATATCTCGATCTGTACAAGGGCGAAGGTATCCAGCACATCGCGCTCGGCACGGACGACATTTACGCTACCGTGGAAGCGATGAAGGCGCGTCAGGTCGCATTCCAGGACACCATCGACACTTATTACGACCTGGTCGATCGCCGTTTGCCGGATCATGGCGAACAACTCGAAGAGTTGCGCCGACTGCGGATCCTGATCGACGGCAACAGCAATGCCAGCCAGCGTGAATTGCTGCTGCAAATTTTTACGCAAACTGTGATCGGGCCGATCTTCTTCGAAATCATCCAACGCAAGGGCGACCAGGGATTTGGCGAAGGTAACTTCCGTGCGCTATTCGAATCGATCGAACTGGATCAGATCCGGCGCGGCGTACTGAAGGATGACAGTACGGTTGCCTGATTGCGATCATCGGGTTGCCATCGAAGGAAGGGAAAGAGATGAATGCCGCCATCGAAACCGAAGCGTTTTTTGCCACCGTTGCCGAAAAGTCCGACGGTGGCGCACTACGCGGCGACTATAGCCGGGCCGATGCACAGTACGTGGTGACCCAGGATTGGGCCGCCTACACGCCGGCCCAGCATGAATTATGGCGCCGGTTGTACCAGCGCCAGGCGCAGCTGATCCCGGGCCGGGCCTGCGATGCATTTATCAGCAGTTTGGCACGCCTCGACATTGGTGCCGGTATTCCGCATTTCGAACGTACATCCGATGCCTTGCGCAAGGCGACCGGCTGGTGCCTGGTGGCGGTGCCAGGGCTGGTGCCGGAGCAAGTGTTCTTCGAGCATCTGGCAAATCGCCGTTTCCCCGTCACGGTCTGGCTACGCGAGCCGGCAGAATTCGACTATATCGTCGAGCCGGACGTGTTCCACGATTTTTTCGGCCACGTGCCGCTGTTGTTCAATCCGATCTTTGCCGACCACATGCAGGAATATGGCAAGGGCGGCTTGAAAGCCTTGCGGCTGGATGGGCTGGAATTACTGGCGCGGCTGTACTGGTATACGGTCGAATTCGGGTTGATCAAAAGCCCGCAAGGCTTGCGTGCCTATGGGGCCGGCATTTTGTCGTCCGGCGGCGAGATCGACTACTGCCTGTCCAGCCCCTTGCCGCGCCGCATACCGTTTTCGGTCGAGCGCGTGATGCGCACCCTGTACAAGATCGATTCGTATCAGGAAACCTATTTCGTGATCGACGATTTCCAGCAACTGTTCGACGACACCGCGCCCGATTTTGCGCCACTGTATGCGCAGCTGAAGGACGCTGCCCCGCTGCCGGCGAACACCTTGCTGCCGGACGAAGTGAATCTGCCGCCCGTATAAAAAAAAAGCGGATTCCGCGTTGCTGCGGAATCCGCGCTTGGCATGCAACTGGCCGCGATCAACTGCGTTTGTGCTTGCTCATCATGAACGCCCGTATTTCCTCGCGCGTCACCTTGCCGTCCTTGTTGGCATCGATCTGGTCGAAGTGCTTGACGATCCAGGACAGCTTGCCGGCTTCGGCCTCTTCGCGGGTAAGCGCGCCATCGCCATTTTTATCAGCGGCCTTGAATCTGGCATCAAATTTCTCGCCCCGCTTGGCCCGCATCGACTGCCAATGCGTACGCAGCTCATCCTTGCTTATTTTGCCGTCCTTGTTGGCATCGATCTGGTCAAAGCGTGCTGCCAGCCGCTTGTCCTTGGCTGCTTCCTCGCGGGTAATCATGCCGTCGCCATTCTGGTCCAGTTTGGCAAAATATTTATCGAAGCGCTGCTGCATCCTGGCGGTCCGATCGACGTCGGGCTTGGCCGCTGACTGGGTAGGCGGTGCGGCTGGCGCCGCCATGGGTGCTGCAGGCTGTGCGGCATCGGTTTGGGCAAAAACGGCGCCGCTGGCGAATAAGCCGGCGATGATGGTCAGGAAAAATCTCGATTGCATGTAAATCTCCTTAAAGTCCAAAGCCAGATGGCTTGCTGTTATTTAACTTCACGCTCCATGTTTGCAATATCGCATTTACCCGTTGTTACAGCTGTTACGCTGATGCTGCGCCGCGCATTGAGCGCGAAGGCGGCCTATGCTACTGTGGCGAGCGTCAAAAAAAGCACGATTGACCCACAAGGTGAATCCGTTTGACGGCGCAAAATCAAGCTGGCGCACGTACGCCATCCAAAGACACAATTTTTGGCCTGGAGACTCAATGAATGCACCACTCGCTTCCGCCCTGCCGCAGTTGCCAAACCCACCGGCGGATGGCATTTCCCTTGACGATAAATTCACGCTGGAGCGAGGTCGCGCCTTCATGACGGGCACCCAGGCGATCGTCCGCCTACCGATGCTGCAGCGCCAGCGCGACCTCGCCGCCGGCCTGAATACCGCCGGTTACATTTCGGGCTATCGCGGCTCGCCCTTGGGCGGCATTGACCTGACCGCGGCCAAGGCGAAGAAGTATCTTGATGCGCATCACATCAAGTTCCATCCCGGCGTCAACGAAGACCTGGCCGCCACCAGCATCTGGGGTACGCAGCAAGTCAATTTGTTTCCCGGCGCACAATACGACGGCGTGTTCGGCTTGTGGTACGGCAAGGGGCCGGGCGTTGACCGCTGCGGCGACGTCTTCAAGCACGCCAACATGGCCGGCACCGCGCCGCACGGCGGCGTGCTGGTGCTGGCCGGCGACGACCATGCCGCCAAATCCTCGACCACCGCGCACCAGAGCGAACACATCCTGAAGGCCTGCGGCATCCCGGTGCTGTATCCATCCAACGTCCAGGAATACCTCGACTATGGCCTGCACGGCTGGGCCATGAGCCGCTACACCGGCTTGTGGGTGGCGATGAAATGCGTGACCGACATCGTCGAATCGGGCGCTGCGGTCGAGCTCGATCAGGACCGCGTGCAGATCGCGCTGCCGGCCGACTTCGAGCTGCCGCCCGGAGGCCTCAACATCCGCTGGCCGGACGCGGTGCTGGAGCAGGAAGCGCGGATGAACAACTTTAAATGGTATGCGGCGCTGGCCTATGCGCGCGCCAACCAGCTGAACCGCATCGTCTGGGACAGTCCGCGCGCCAGGATCGGCATCATCACCGCCGGCAAGTCGTATCTGGACACGCGCCAGGCGCTGGCCGACCTCGGCATCGACGAGCAAGTGGCGCGCGACATCGGCATCCGGCTGTACAAGATCGGCATGACCTGGCCGCTGGAAGCCGAGGGCGTGCATCGGTTCGCGCACGGCCTGGAAGAAATCCTGGTGGTCGAGGAAAAACGTCAGATCCTCGAATATCAGCTGAAGGAAGAGCTGTACAACCTGAAGGACGCGGAACGGCCGCGCGTGGTCGGCAAGTTCGACGACACTGGCGAATGGAGCAACCCCGACCGCAGCGGTCACGGCGACTGGCTGCTGCCGGCGACCTACGAACTGAATCCGGCGCAGATCGCGCGCGCGATTGCGTCGCGCATCGGCAAGTACTTCGAGGGCCACCCGGTGGCGCAGCGGGTGCAGGAACGCATTGCCTACCTGGAAGCGAAAGAGGCGATCCTGAAGGTCAGTGCCAAGCCCGATCCCGCCACGGACCGCGTACCGCATTTCTGCTCCGGCTGCCCGCACAACACCTCGACCAAGCTGCCCGAAGGCAGCCGCGCGCTGGCCGGCATCGGCTGTCACTACATGGCGCTGTGGATGGACCGCGAGACCGCGACCTTCACCCACATGGGCGCGGAAGGCGTGACCTGGGTCGGCCAGGCGCCGTTCACCAATGAAAAGCACGTGTTCGCCAATCTCGGCGACGGCACCTATTTCCATTCCGGCCTGTTGGCGATCCGCGCCGCGGTGGCGGCCAAGGTCAACCTCACCTACAAGATCCTGTACAACGACGCGGTGGCGATGACCGGCGGCCAGCCGTTCGACGGCCCGCTCGATCCGGGCATGATCTCGCGCCAGATCGCCGCCGAAGGGGTGCGCCCGATCATCGTCGTCACCGACGAGCCGGACAAGTATACGGCCGACTATGCCTGGGCCGAAGGCGTCACCGTGCGCCACCGCAGCGAGCTGGATGCGGTGCAGCGCGAGTTGCGCGAAGTCGAGGGCGTATCGGCCATGATCTACGACCAGACCTGCGCCTCGGAAAAACGGCGGCGCCGGAAACGCAATGAATACCCGGACCCGGCCAAGCGCGTGGTGATCAACGAGGCGGTGTGCGAAGGCTGCGGCGATTGCAGCGTGCAATCGAATTGCCTGTCGGTCGAGCCGCTGGAAACCGAGTTCGGCCGCAAGCGCCAGATCAACCAGTCGTCCTGCAACAAGGATTATTCCTGCGTGACCGGCTTTTGCCCGAGCTTCGTCACGGTCGAGGGTGGGCAACTGAAAAAACCGAAGAAAGTCGCGGTGGCGCCCGCCGCCCAGGCGGGTATTGCCGCTGCGGCGTTGCCGACGCCGCTGGTGCCGACGACGGTCGAGCCGTACGGCATCCTGGTCACCGGTATCGGCGGCACCGGCGTCGTCACCGTCGGCCAGATCCTGGCGATGGCGGCGCATGTGGAAGGCAAGGGCTGCTCGGTGCTGGACATGAGCGGACTGGCGCAAAAGGGCGGTCCGGTGATGTCGCACGTGCGCCTGGCCGATCATCCGGAACAGATACATTCCACCCGGGTCGGAACCGGTGCCGCCGACCTCGTGATCGGCTGCGACCTGATTGTCAGCGCCAGCAATGAAGCGCTGTCGCGGATGGGAGAAGGTCGCACGCATGCTGCCATCAATTCAAGCCGGACGCCGACCGCCGCCTTCGTCAAGAATCCGGACTGGCAATTCCCGGGC